>DATDKN010000363.1:0-5869 GCA_036519995.1 Terrimicrobium sp.
CACGGTGAAAAGAAGGAGAAGCTTGTCCGCCAGAAAGTGCACGAGGCACTCGCTCTCGTGAACATGAGCGGCCATGATAAGAAAATGCCTGTGAATCTCAGCGGCGGAATGCGCAAGCGTGTCGCTCTCGCACGTGCCATCATTTCCCCTCCGCAAGTCATCCTCTACGACGAACCGACCGCCGGGCTCGATCCGATCGTGTCCGACAGCATCAATCGGCTGATTCTCAGACTCCAGAGGCAGCTGTCCGTGACCTCGATTGTTGTCACCCACGATTTGACCAGCTGCAATCGGATCGCTGATCGGGTTGCCTTGCTGAACGAAGGCCGGCGGCATTTCTACGGGACACTTGATGATTTGCGCGCTACCGAAGATCCGGTGGTTAGGGATTTTGTGGACGGACATTCCGAAGACGGCGAAGATTAGACCCTTATGACGTCCACCGAACGGGCATCACAGTTGCGGGTCGGCATCTTCATGGCCATCGGTCTGCTCGCGATTGGCCTGATGGTAGTTTACTTTGGGCGCTTTGGAGAAAGCATTCATGGTGCCTACAAAATTCGCGTCGAATATGCGAACGCGAGCGGAATATACAAGGGAGCCAGCGTCCTTCTGGCAGGTGCCAAGATCGGTTCTGTCGAGAATAATCCCGTTATCCTGCCGGACATGGATGGCGTTTACATAGATTTGAGGATCTACGAGGAGGTTAAAATTCCCACCGCTGCTGAGTTCACCATTGGAAGCTCGGGTCTTCTTGGTGACCGTTTCATCCAGATCGTCCTTGGCAAGGATGCCAAGTCGGCACCGCCGATTGCCCCGGGCGCGGTCATCCAGGGGAAGAGCGAAGCAGGCATTGGCGACGTCACCGACCAGGCTGCATCGCTCCTGGCGGATATTCAAACCGCGGTGGGCAACATCAACAAAGTTGCCGAAAAGCTGAACACCGAAGTCCTCAAGGATACGACGATTGCGAATCTGAGCACCACTCTCTCCAATCTCAAGGAGGCAAGCGCGGCCGTCTCAGAAGCCGCCAAGAAGATTGACGGAGTGGTCAAGAAGGCTGGCGAAGCGATCGATTCCGGGCAGCAGACTTTCGTTTCGGCCAATCAGACGTTCACCTCCGCGAATCAGACCTTCACCTCGGCCAAGAGCGCCGCTGATGATCTCAAGAAGGCGATCGGCGATCTCCGCTCCCTTATCCAGCAAGCCAAGCAGGGAAGGGGCGCGCTTGCGGCGCTCATCTCGGATCGCGAGATGGCCGAAAACTTACGAGCCCTGGTTTCGAATTTACGACGCAGCGGGATTCTCTGGTATAAGGACCGGCCACCGTCGGAGGCGAGTTCCCGATAGTCAGATGTCTGCGACAAAAGGCAGCCACGCGCCGGCGTTCGCAGCCACCGAGGCCTTTTTCCTGTCGGGCGTTGGCGGATGCATTGACTCGATTGGAGTTCTGACTCTTGGAGGGCTTTTTGTCTCTCACATGAGCGGCAACAGCGCCGCACTGGGGGCCGCCTTTGGTCATGGCGACTGGCGGACCGGGCTGCCGCACCTCTTCGCCGTGCCTCTCTTTCTGGTCGGGCTTTTCGCCGGATACCTCTGGATATTGCGCGCTCCCACCTATCGGCGTTGCGCATCGATTCTGTTGATTGAGGCGGTCCTCCTTGCCCTGTTCGCTTGGCTCTTCGCTCGTGACGGTTCTCCCGAGCGCAACACTCTGGCCTACTTTGGATTTGCGGCGTTGCCCCTTCTGGCGATGGGCTTGCAGAACGCCACGCTGCGGGAAGTTGGCCGCTCGGCGTTTCCAAGCACGTACATCACGGGAGTGCTTGACGCGCTAGCGAAGTCGGCGGCCTTGGCTGTCATCGGGCGCGAAGAAAGCGGAACCGATAGCCGCACGGCCGCCCGTGCCGCGCGGCTCTGGTTGTGCTATCTCCTAGGCGCTTTATCGGGCAGCGCTGGGCTCCTTCTCTTTCGAGCGGGCGTCTTGCTCCTTCCTGTGTCCATATTGGTCGTGATGGCTGCGCGTTTCCTTTCCATGCCGGATCGGAAAGCTGGCTAGCCCGGCTACTCCTTCGGCGGCCCAGAGGCGGGAAGTGCTCGCACCGGAGAAACGTTCAGTCCACGCACTCGCTCGAAAACGCCCGGCGCGACTTCAATCAGCCGCTGGTAAGAGGAAAAGATCATCTCCAGCCGCGCGTCGAGGTTGTCTATGAAATGGAGAGCAATAGCTTCAGGCGTCTTCGGCTCGACCGGAGAGCCGAATTGAAGTTCTCCATGGTGTGCGGCGATCAGATGGAGCAGGTGAAGCCGAACTTCCTCTGAAGGTGGCGTCAGATCTTTCCAGTTCTCCAGCGGGAGCTTGCGCCAAAGCGCGTTTACGACTTCGATGCCAATGCTGATGTGTCCGAGGAGCTCGCCACGAAGATCTCGCGGGATTTCGAAACTCGTTTCCGACGGGCACATTTCCCAGAGCTTACCGCAATCGTGAACCAGAACACCGGCGATCAATAGGTCACGATTAAGAGTGGGGTAAGCTGTGCAAATGGCATCGGCGCACCTCATCATCTGCGCCGTATGCCGAAGGAGACCGCCCCGAAAGGCATGATGGTTGCGGCGTGCCGCGGCAGCGCGACGAAAGCGCGAGCCGAACTCCGCCAGGAAAGCTTCCGTTAACGCGCGCAGCCTGGGATCCATCACACTGTTGAGCTTCTGCTGGATCAAATCGAACTCGGCTTGAGCTGCCGCCCGCTCGGTCTCGTCACCCTGGAGTAGTTCCTGGGCCTCATTTTCAGGGAGCGCCAGAACAGACCATCTTTTCGCATCCAGACCGAAGATTCCCACAGAAAATTCGCCTTCAATGGCCACAGGCAGGCCGCGTTCGAGGCCCTCGCAGGTGCTGAAATTTGGAGAGTCGCTCCAAGCTTTCAGGGTCATGGAATCCGCAGCATCGCGGATTCGGACCTCCCAGAACGGTTTTCCATTGCTCGCATCCTTGCGCACAATCTCTTCGATTTGGGCATGAATACGCGCCACCAGGGCGCCACTTCTCGCTTCGGCGCGGAGCTGAGAGATGGTCTTTCGTCCCGGCTCAGACATTCAACGCGCTGAGAATTCTGTTCGAGCGGAAGAAGCAGCTGCGCAATCTGCAGCGACGGTGTCCCCATCGGCGAGTGCTCTTTCAGCGGTGAGGACACCGCCGCTAGAGCCAGGGCCGTCCAAGTTCGTCGGACGTTTTCGATGGAGATCCACTCTAGTTGAGCAGCTGATACCAGGTGCTGCGGCGATGCGGTTGATAACCGGCCTCGCGAATAAGGTGCTCGATATCTCCGGCATTGAGCCTGAAAGTAGTGCCCGCACTTGAGACTACGTTCTCCTCCATCATCACGCTGCCGAAGTCGTTGGCTCCAAACTTCAGCGCAATCTGGCCGATCTTCGGTCCTTGCGTCACCCAGGAACTCTGCACATTCTGGAAGTTATCCAGAAAGATGCGCGAGAGGGCTTGCATTCGCAAATACTCGGCGGATGTAACGGTCTCGGTTTTCAATCGGGTGTTCTCGGGCTGGAAAGTCCAGCAGATAAAAGCGGTAAAGCCGCCGGTTTCATCCTGGGTGTCTCGCAGGCGCTGAAGGTGTTCGATTCGGTCGTCGATACTCTCGACATGGCCGAACATCATCGTCGCGCTCGAACGCAGGCCAAGTTCATGGCCAATACGCATCACCTCCAGCCATTGATCGGTCTTACACTTGAGAGGAGCGATTCGATCGCGGACTCGGTCCACCAGGATCTCGCCACCGCCGCCAGGGATCGAACCTAAACCAGCCTCCTGAAATCGAGCGATCACTTCTCGGAGGGGCATTCGAAAAACCTGTGCAAAGTGGTTGAACTCCGGAGGGCTGAACCCATGAATGTTGATTTGCGGATATTTCGCGCGGATGTGCGAAAGCATCTCCAGGTAGAAGTCGATGCCCAATTTTGGATGGTGGCCCCCCTGAAGAAGCACCTGCACACCTCCCTCAGCCGCGAGTTCATCGAGCTTCTGGTCAATCTGCTCGATACTGAGAACATAATGATCCTCGTCCCTTTCGGTTCGATAAAACGCGCAGAATTTGCAATAGACGTTGCAGACGTTTGTGTAGTTGACGTTGCGATCAACAATGTAGGTGACAATTTCCGCACCGCGACCATCGTAGGCGCCGTCCTTGGCAGCGGAACGGCGGAAGTCAGCGAGCGCGCCGAGTTCCTGCAAGGGCAATTGGTAGAGCGCCCGGGCGTCATCTCGAGAAATTCTCTCCCCATCGAGGATTCGATCCACAACGTTCTTTTCGGCCACACTGGCTGCCATGATCCGAATTTTGGCATCGCCAACGCGTGTTGTCCATAGCGAGCGCACCCAGGCGTCCCGGGAATTTCCGTGCTTTTGATCCCTATTCTGACTGGACCATGCGTAGCTCGACGTCGCCGATATCCAGTTCAAGGGCTCGCTCGGCAGTGCGAAGAAAGCCCTCGGTTGAATCGGTCAGCGCCACATCAAGCCGTCCCAGTTGCTCGCCCGGTGCGGCCAGCCGCTGCTCCGTGAGCAGATCCCTGACCGCCAGGGCGCAATTCTCAGCCGAATCGACCAGATGAATTTTTTCGCCCGCGACCCTGGCGATCGCTTCGCGTGCCAGCGGGTAGTGCGTGCAACCCAGAACGAGAGTATCGATATCCTCAGCGAGCAGAGATCTAAGATAGCGTTCGATTACTTGATCGGTGATCGGATCGTCAAACATTCCTTCTTCGATCAGTGGCACCAAAAGCGGGCACGCCTCACTGAAAACCTTCGCTTTTCTATCGAGAGCGTGGATGGCGCGTTCATAGGCTCCGCTGGCGATTGTTGCGCGCGTTCCGATCACACCGATGCGGCGGTTGCGAGTGGCGCGCAGAGCGGCTTCAGCACCAGGGGTAACCACCCCCTGCACGGGAACCTTGAAGAGTTCCTTCATGCGAGGCACGGCCAGCGCGGAGGCAGTATTGCAAGCAACAACGATGATCTTTGCTTGTTCGGCGAGGAGCAGTCCTCCGATTTCAATGCTGTAACGCTCGACGGTTCGCCGGCTCTTGCCTCCGTAGGGAACGCGGGCGGTGTCGCCGATATAGAGAATTGCTTCGGAGGGCAGCAGGTTCTTCAGCGCAGCCGCCACCGTCAGTCCGCCGATTCCCGAATCAAATACGCCAATGGGATCAAGACTCGGGTCGGAAGAAGTGTCGGTGTCCATGGAGATCTAGCGCAATCGTGCAGCGTAAGGAGCCTCGCTTCCAATCGCAAGCCGCCGACGAATCCTCTA
Organism: Terrimicrobium sp.; assembly: GCA_036519995.1. Taxonomy (GTDB): domain Bacteria; phylum Verrucomicrobiota; class Verrucomicrobiia; order Chthoniobacterales; family Terrimicrobiaceae; genus DASTFP01. Next base: position 5,325 of record DATDKN010000363.1, read on the forward strand.
AGGAATCAAGCGACGATGATGAAAATCTGGCCGAGCGATCCTCTGCGGAACTACCAGCAGATCGATCCAGCGGATCGATCTTAGTTGCCGCTGCCAGAAGATTGGAGAGCGTCCTGAGCTTGTGCGACCGATGATTCCATTCCGGTCTGCGCACCGACCGCACGGTCGAGGTTCGGCACGCTCGTCGGATCGGTCGCGGCAACGACCGCGGACGGTTTTTGCGCCTGATTGGTAAGGGCTTCTTTGTACCGGTTGACGCCGTCCAGGATGCATTGCGCGATGCGCTGCCGGTATTCGGGTGTCGCGATAAGTCGGGCATCCGGCGTTCCGCTCATGAACCCGCCTTCAATGAGAATGCCCGGAATGGTGACGTTCTTGATGACCACAAACCGCGCGCGTTTCACCCCACGGTCGGTCAAACCCAGACTGCGCACCAGAGCCGCATGAACCGTGGTGGCCAGGGCAATATTGGCGGGATCGTTCGCATGGCCAGGATGCTGGACATAGTCGCTGTAACTCAAATTCTCTTCATCCATCGAGGGAAC
>DATDKN010000364.1:0-9643 GCA_036519995.1 Terrimicrobium sp.
CCTCAAACGGGCAGCGGCGGCGTTGCGCGCGGTGATGGGGCGTCGAAACGGGGACACCGTGCATAAGCTTTCGGCGGTCGGCCACGCGCACATCGACACAGCCTGGCTCTGGCCGTTGCGGGAGACGATTCGGAAGTGCGCCCGCACCTTTTCCACCGCGTTGAACTACATGCAAAAATATCCCGGCTACGTGTTCGTCTGCTCGCAAGCACAGCAATACGCGTGGATGAAGGCCTACTATCCGGAGATCTGGGAAGGCATAAAAAAAGCTGTCCGGCGGGGACAATGGGAGCCGGTAGGCTCCATGTGGGTCGAAACAGATTGCAATCTCGTCTCTGGTGAATCGCTCGTTCGCCAAATCCTCTTGGGCAAAAGCTTCTTCGAAAAAGAGCTCGGCTATGAGACCAAGGACGTTTGGATTCCGGACGTATTTGGGTATGCCGCTTCCTTGCCGCAGATCATGCGCAAGTCCGGGATCGAATACTTCCTGACTCAGAAAATCTCCTGGAATCAATTCAACAAATTCCCGCACCATACGTTCTTCTGGGAGGGAATCGATGGCACGCGCATCTTTGCACACTTCCCACCGGCGGACACCTACAACGCGGATACCGGACCGGGTCAACTCGTTCGAAGTGTGCAAAACTTCCGAGAGCTCGATCGCGCGACAAGGTCGCTGCTGGTATTCGGCTGGGGTGACGGAGGAGGCGGCCCCAGCATCGAGATGCTCGAGAAAGCGCGTCGGGCCCGAGATTTCGACGGCCTTCCGCAGGTCCAGCACGAAAAGGCGATCAAGTTTTTTGAAAAGGCGAAGGCCGACGCCAAGGATCCACCCGTTTGGGTTGGCGAGCTCTACCTCGAGCTTCATCGCGGCACCTACACGAGCCAGGCGAAAAACAAGCGCGCCAACCGTAAATCAGAGCTTCTCCTTCGAGATGCCGAGTTTCTCGATGCCGTTACCTTCGCGCTTGCGCCCGGACGCAAGCAATCCGTGGCGGATCCGGAGCGCGCGCTCTACGATGTCACGGGCCTGGAAGAATCGCCGAAAACACATCGCGCTGCCCTGGAACGCGCGTGGAAACTCTTGTTACTAAATCAATTCCACGACATTATTCCCGGCTCTTCGATCAATTGGGTCTACCAGGATAGCCAGCGCGACTACGAGACCATTCGCCAACTCGGAGAATCTGTGCGCGATTCCGCGCTCGCGACGCTCGCGATGTTGATCGACAGCGCCTCGTTCAAAAACCCTGTTCTCGTGGCGAACAGCCTCGGTTTTCGGCGTCGGGAAATCATCGAGTTGCCAGGCGGAGAGCTCGCCAGCGTCGACGTTCCGCCTTGCGGCTATATCGTTGTCGAGAAGACCGACCAATTTCTTCGCACGACGGACCAGCCGGTCAAAGCTTCCCAGTCGCGCCATGGGATCGTTCTCGAGAACGGCCTCTTGCGCGTGAAAGTCAACGCCAGAGGCCACCTGGCGAGTGTCTTCGATCTGCGAGCCCGCCGCGAGGTCCTCAGCGAACAAGGAAATGTCTTTCACCTGCATCGCGACATCCCCGATCGCTGGGATGCCTGGGACGTGGACATCTATTACAAAGAACGGTGTGACGTCATCGAGGGGTTGGAAAAGTTGGAACTAGTCGACAGCGGCCCGCTGCGTGGTAGAGTCAGAATTGTCCGCATCTTTGGAAAGTCTCGGATCGAACAGCAGATCATTCTCACTGCGGGCTCGGCTCGAATCGATTTTCCGAGCGAAGTAGAATGGAAGGAGAGCCAAAAGCTTCTCAAAGTCGCCTTCCCCGTGAATGTTTACGCACAAAAGGCGACATATGAGATCCAATTTGGACACCTCGAGCGCCCCACGCACGCCAACACCAGCTGGGATATGGGCAAATTCGAGGTTTGCGCCCAGAAGTGGGTCGATCTCTCTGAGGCGAGATACGGCGTCGCGCTCCTCAATGATTGCAAGTATGGGCACGACATTCAGGGAAATGTCATGCGCCTGAGCCTGCTCCGCGCGCCAATTTCTCCGGACCCACTGGCCGACCGCGGCTGGCACGCATTTACCTATTCGCTGCTCCCGCACATCGGAGATTTGCGTGACAGCCACGTGATCGAACAGGCCTATAGCCTAAATGTGCCTCTCATCATCCGCGATCTTAGGCCTGCTGCCGGCAGCCTTCCGGCGTCGCATTCGTTTTTTCTAGGCAGCCGCCCTGGAGTCGTCTTCGAAACCATTAAAGTCGCCGAGGCCGGCACGGGGATTGTCGTTCGGCTTTACGAGGCCGAAGGCGGGCGCGGTCCGCTGGAGGTCACCACGACCCTACCGGTGCGGAAGGCGTGGCTGACAAGTCTGCTCGAAGGCGACGAGGAACCGCTCCCCATCAACAATGGCGTCGTTCATCTCGATTTGAAGCCGTTCGAGATTGTCACGCTCAAGTTCGCGCTCTAGTCGGGGGCGCAGGTGATTTGCCTTCGCCAGCCCGTGCCTCGCCGCCCAGTTCACGATTGTCAGGAGGCCCTTGGCGCGGTAAGACGCGCTTGTGCTTGAGCTCAATCCGGAGAACAAGATCGCGGGTATCCTTGCTCCAGTCTTCGCGGTGCGCGGCCAACGAGATTTGGGAATTGGCGATACCGAAGCACTCAAGGAATTGATTTCCTGGACTGCTCGGCAGGGGCTTTCGGTTGTTCAAATCTTGCCGATAAACGAAACCGGCGGGGATTGCAGTCCTTACAACCTCCTTAGCGCAATGGCCCTTGAGCCTACCACCATCGCCACGCTTCCAGGCGTTCTCCCTGACTTAACCCAGGAGGACTTCGATCGGATCGTTGCTCGTTACGATCTCGACGCGATGCGCCAGGGAATCGTCCAATACCGCGAAGTAAGAAAACTCAAGCGGCAACTCCTCTACGCCGCTTTCAGGACATTTCGTTCCCGCTCGGCTGAGAAATCCAGATCGAGAGCGTTCGCGGACTTTGAGCGGGCGCATGCCTACTGGCTGCCCGCTTACGCGACCCATCGCGCTCTCGTAAGCTGGCATGACGAGTGCGAAGACTGTGAGCAATGGCCGCGCGAACACGGCTCTCCCACCGCCGTCCGCGTCTGGACCGAATCTCTCACTCCCGGCAGCAAGCGGCAATTCCGCGACCTCCTGCGCTTCCACGCGTATGTTCAATGGATCGCTTATTCTCAGTGGCTGTCCGTCCGCAGCCATGCAGAGCAAGAAGGCGTGGCACTGATGGGTGACGTTCCGGTGGGGGTCAGCAGGCACAGCGCGGATGTCTGGGGTGATCCCGACATCTTCGATCTCAAGCATTCCAGCGGCGCGCCGCCTGAAAAGGCGTTCAAGGCCGACCCGTTCACCGCCAAATGGGGACAGAATTGGGGCTTCCCGCTCTACAATTGGGAACGGATGGCCCAGGACAACTATGCCTGGTGGCGAAGACGCTCACGACTCCTCATGAGTATTTTCCACCTCTTGCGCGTGGACCACGCCCTCGGCTTTTTCAGGATCTACAGTTTCCCGTGGCCTCCTTCGGAAAATCCCAGGTTTGTGGATCTGGCGCCGGAACAAGTGCTGGAAATCACCGGCGGGGAGTTGCCGCGCTTCATAAATCGCGACGACAGCAACAACGAAAACCGCGAATACAACCGCCAGCATGGCGAACAACTCTTCAAGATGCTCCTCGAAGAGATCGGCCAACATCGCCTGATCGCCGAAGATCTCGGAGAGGTTGCCCCCTACGTCCGACCCACTCTGGAGCAATTGGAGATCCCAGGTTTCAAAATCCCTCAGTGGGAACGCAATTGGGAGGAACGCAATTGGGACCGCCTGATCCCGGGCGCTGACTATCAGCGCCTTAGCCTTGCCACTTTCGCTACTCATGACCACCCGCCAGTCAAGTCCCACTGGGATGAGCTGTTCCTTGTCGCCCAGAGTGAAGACAAGACACTGCGCGATGCCGCCATTCACGGTATGTGGGAGCTGATGGATTTTTGCGGCAAACCGGACACCGAGCTGCCCCAGGCCTTCAGCCCGCAAATCCACGAGATCCTGCTCGGCGGGCTCTTCTCCAGCAATTCCTGGATCGCTATCCACATGATTCCCGATCTCTTTGGCACCGAAGAACGCTTCAACGTGCCCGGATCCGCCTGCGAGGCTAATTGGACCCAGCGGATGCCTCTGCCTATTCAGGTATGGGACAACGCATACAGTTCACCCCTAAAACTTGTCCGCCAATCCCTCTCTCAAACCGGAAGATCGAGAAAATAACCAAAAGCAAGGTTGCGAAACGGTCCGAGATCTGCTTACTAAACTTCAAGGCAACAGATATTTGCAATGGCCAATCTTACAAAACGGGATCTAGTTATGCGGATCAGCAAGGAGACGGGGCTCGTCCAGCAGGACGTCTTCGACGTCATCCAGAAAACTCTGGATTATATTACCGAAGCCCTCTCCAAGGGACAGGATGTCGAGCTTCGCAATTTCGGCGTTTTCGAAGTGCGCCTGACAAAGTCGCGTGTCGGACGCAACCCCCACAAGCCGGAGCACGACGTGGTAATTCCCGCGCGGGCAACCGTAAAGTTCAAGTCCGGCAAAATTATGCGCCAGCGAGTCCTGCTGCGCACCGAGGAGCTTAAAAATGTCGAGAAAGACGGCGCGACTGCGTGAGTTTCCGTCGTAGAGTGGACGGTGTCCTCGATCATCCGCGTCCGCGGCGCGCGTCAAAATAATCTCTGCGGTCTAGACCTTGACCTGCCCCTTGGGCAGCTCATCGTGGTCACGGGGCCGAGCGGTAGTGGCAAGTCCAGTCTTGCCTTTGATACCCTCTATGCTGAGGGGCAGAGGCGTTACGTAGAGACCTTCAGCCCCTATACGCGCCAATTCCTCGACAGGATGGACAAACCCAAGGCCGACCTTATCGAGGGAATTCCTCCGGCCATCGCCATCGAACAGGCCAATCATGTCAAGACGACCCGCTCGACGGTTGGGACGATCACCGAGATCAACGACTATCTAAAGCAGTTCTTCCCCAGGGTTTGCCACGCGTTTTGTCCATCGTGTGGCCGCGAGATTCGCACCGAGACGACCAGCTCCGTTCTCGAGGAAATCGTCAGCGAATACGGCGGGCGCCAGGTCTTGGTGACATTTGGCGTCACCGCTCCGATCGGCACCGCTCCCGCCGACTTTTTCGCCTTTCTTCGACAGCAGGGATACTTGCGCGTTTGGCTCAATCATCGCGCGATTCGCACCGACGAGCCCCCGGAAATGCACACACTTCCTGTGATCGTGCCCGTCATCCAAGATCGCCTGACCGTTTCCGCGGAGAATTATCTGCGCTTAAACGAAGCCATTGAGGCGGCTTTCCGCTTCGGCTCGGGAAAAATTCAAATCGTGCACGAAGGCTCAAGCCATCCCTTCTCCACGGGCTGGCATTGTCCACACTGCGATATTGCCATCCGGGCTCCGACCCCGGGACTTTTTAGCTTCAATAACCCGCTGGGAGCCTGTTCCGACTGCCGCGGCTTTGGGCGAACGATTGGCATCGATTGGAGCCGCGTTATGCCAGACAGGTCGCTTTCGATTGCATCCGGCGTCGTGAAGCCCTTCCAGAGCGGTCACTCGAAGGAATGCCAGCGCGATTTGATGCGGGCGGCAGCTCGAAATGAAGTCGACGTGAACTGCCCTTTCGAAGAACTGCCGCTACCAGATCAAAACTGGGTCATTGAAGGCGATGGTGGGAATCCCGACGAGGCGTGGAAACAGGGCCAATGGTACGGAGTGAAAGGCTTTTTCAATTGGCTCGAGTCGAAGACCTACAAGATGCACATCCGGGTTCTTCTGAGCAGGTATCGAAGTTATCAGCCGTGCCCGCGGTGCCGCGGAGCACGCCTGCAGCCCGAGGCGCTCAACTTTCGCCTGCAGCCGGCGCATAAAACGCTACCCGAGATCGCTGCGACCCCAGTGGGTGAGCTTCTCGACGAGGTCGAGGCGGCGCAGTTGCCGGCTGGCGACGCCACTTCAATACTCTTGCGCGAGCAGATCGCTTCGCGTCTTCGTTACTTAAACCAGGTCGGTCTTGGCTACCTTACTCTGGATCGTCCGACGCGAACGCTTTCCGGCGGCGAGATTGAGCGGGTTAACCTCACGACCTGCCTCGGAGCTTCGCTCGTCAACACGCTCTTTGTCATGGACGAACCCACTGTCGGCCTGCACCCGCGCGACACCGGAAGGCTCGTGGATATCATGCAAGCACTGCGTGCCAAGGGAAACACCCTCGTCGTCGTCGAACACGAAGAGGCGGTCATCCGACGGGCCGATCACATCGTAGACATCGGACCGGGTCGTGGCAGCGACGGCGGGAAGCTGATGTTTAGTGGCCCGGCGGCCGAATTCCAAAATTCCGACCCCGGATTTTCGCTCACCGCCGAATATCTTTCCGCGAGAAAAGTCATCCCTGTGCCTGCGCGCCGCCGCAAGGCGAAGCGAATGCTGAAGCTGCGCGGCATTCGGCACCACAATCTTCAGGATCTCGACATCGATATTCCGTTGGGCGTCCTCTGTTGCGTAACCGGCGTCTCCGGTTCCGGAAAGAGCTCGCTGGTCCATGATGTCCTCTATCGAAGTCTGGCGGGCAACGCGGGACTCTACGGCATTTCTCGGTTTGACGAGGATGGGGCGTCTGGGACCTACCGTTCCATCACCGGAGGAGAAGAGATCAGCGACGCGATCATGGTGGACCAATCTCCTCTGGCGCGAACCCCGCGCTCCACGCCGGCGGTTTACATCGGCGCGTACGATGCAATTCGCGAGGTCTTCGGCACTCATCCGAATGCGCTTTCGGCCGGCCTCTCTCCCTCCTCGTTTTCCTTTAATACAGGTGATGGCCGATGCGAACGCTGCGCGGGATTGGGTTTCGAGAAGATCGAGATGCAATTTTTGAGTGACCTCTACTTACGCTGTCCCGAATGCGAAGGACGCCGCTTTCAACCGCATGTCCTCAAGATCCGGGTTCGCAATCGCTCAATTGCCGACGTGCTGGAGATGACGGTGGGTGAGGCCATCGCTTTTTTCCAGGAGGACGAGCGCATCGCCATGCCTCTCAGCCTGCTGGCGGAGGTGGGTCTCGATTATCTTCGCCTCGGTCAGCCCGTTAACGCCCTCAGCGGTGGAGAATCTCAGCGCCTCAAGTTGGCGGGGCACCTTGCGGAACCGAGCGGAGCCGGCGCGCTGCTGATCTTTGATGAGCCGACTACCGGCTTGCACTTCGACGACGTCGCACGACTGCTCAGAGTGTTTCATCGTCTCGTCGACGAGGGCAAAAGTCTGATTGTCGTTGAGCACAATCTCGAAGTGATCAAATGCGCGGATTGGGTCATCGATCTGGGTCCGGAGGCTGGCGATCAAGGCGGTCGGGTGGTGGCCATAGGAACTCCCGAGCAGATTGCCGCGAGCGACGCTTCCCACACCGGACGCTTTCTCGGGGATGCTCTGGCTGACCAGCGCGGCCGAATTGAGGATCGCCTCCTTCAGCCGATCGCACGCGCGTCGGCGAACAACTTTTCCAATGTGATTCGGCTCCGCGGGGCACGTGAACACAATCTCAAGAATGTGGCGCTTGAGATCCCCCGAGAAAAAATCGTCGTCATTACAGGGCTAAGCGGATCGGGTAAATCGACACTCGCCTTCGACATCTTGTTTGCGGAAGGCCAGCGACGCTTTCTGGACAGTATGTCGGCCTATGCAAGGCAGTTTGTGGAACAGCTCGAAAAGCCGGATGTTGATTCCATCGAGGGCCTGCCGCCGAGCGTTGCGATCGAACAACGAATAACCAGGGGCGGCGGGAAGTCGACCGTGGCAACCGTCACCGAAGTCTATCATTTCCTTCGGCTCCTCTTCTCAAAACTCGGCACGCAACATTGCCCCGACTGCGGTGTCGCCGTCGAAAAGCAGACGCTTTCCGCCATTACCGGAGCCGTTCAGCGGCTCGCCAGCCGCGGCACGGTTCAAGTCTTTGCCCCGCTGGTCAAAGCACGCAAGGGCTTCCATACAAGAGTTGCCGAATGGGCGGCGCGCAATGGTATCGATTTTCTTCTGGTGGACGGCGCGATCACGCCTGTCGCCAGCTTTTCGAGGCTCGAGCGGTTTAAGGAACACTCGATCGACGCACTGGTCGGCGAAGTCCTGCCTCGCCGCGATGCGAGGGAACTCGTCCGTCGAGCACTTGAAATTGGCAAGGGCTCGGCTCGCGTTCGGGACCGCAAAGGGAAGTTCCACATCGTCAGCTCGGAAATGAATTGCCCGGAGTGTGGCCGCGCCTTCGAGGCGCTGGATCCGAGGCTTTTCTCCTTTAATTCGCCGCACGGCTGGTGCGCGCATTGCCGCGGATTTGGCGAGGTGTGGAAGGATTATTCGGAGAAGGACTTCGATTCGGAACTCGAGGCTGAGCTCGCGGAGGAACGCAGCCACGAGGTTCTTGATGATGGCGAGGCACGTCCCTGCCCGGTCTGCCGTGGAACACGCATCAACGAAACCGCTCGGAGCGTCTTCCTTCATGGAGAAACAATTACCAGCATCACGCGGCTCGCTGCCGATGCTTCGCTCAAGAGCATTCAACGGCTTAAATTCAAAGGAAACGAAAAGGAAATTGCTTCCGACATCCTTACCGAGATCGTTCAGCGGCTACGCTTCCTTTGTCAGGTAGGATTGGGCTACCTGACATTGGATCGTGCGTCCAACTCGCTTAGCGGCGGCGAGTCTCAACGCATCCGCCTTGCCGCCCAGCTTGGCTCCAACCTGCGAGGTGTGCTCTATGTTCTTGATGAGCCGACGATCGGACTGCATGCGCGTGATAACTCCCGCCTTCTCGAGGCACTGGAAACTCTCGCTCGACAGGGGAATTCACTCGTTATCGTCGAGCATGACGAAGAAACAATGCGCCGCGCCGACCACATCATCGATCTCGGACCGCAAGCCGGCGCCCACGGTGGCGAGGTCGTCGCTACGGGTCAGATTGCGGAAATTATCGCCCATCCAAATTCTCTGACCGGTCGATGCTTGAAGCATCCGATGATCCACCCGTTCCGTGGGCTCCGGCGGAGCTTGTCGGATGCTCCGGGCTGGATCGAAGTTGCCGGAGCGCGACTCCATAACCTCAAGGATCTTGATGTTCGCTTCCCCATCAATCGGCTGACTGTCGTGACTGGCATCTCGGGCTCTGGCAAGAGCACTCTCGTTGGCGGCGTATTGCTGGCAGCGGTCAGGGAAGCGCTCCAGCGCAGATCTGCGGCCACCCGGCGCGCACGGCTCTCGGCCTCGGAAAATGACGCACCCTGGCGGGCACAGCGGGGAACCGAGCTTCTCGGAGCGGTTTTGGAGGTCGATCAATCTCCGATTGGCAAGACGTCGCGTTCAATTCCCGCAACATATATCAAGGTCTTCGATGAAATTCGGGCGCTATATGCCACTCTTCCCGCTGCACGGATGCGCGGATACAGCGCGAGTCGGTTTTCGTTCAATAACGAAGGCGGCCGTTGCGAATCCTGCCAAGGCCAGGGAGTCATCAAGCTCGAGATGAACTTCCTTCCACCCTCTTACATTCCTTGCCAGGAATGTGAAGGGAAGCGCTACAACGGAGCGAC
>DATDKN010000365.1:0-3796 GCA_036519995.1 Terrimicrobium sp.
ATCAGCCTTCATTGTCCGCTGACGCCGCAAACATTCCATCTCATCGATGCGGAGAGCGTAGCCAAGATGAAGAAAGGGGTTATGATCGTTAATACCAGCCGAGGCGCGCTCGTGGATGCAAGTGCAGTCATTGAAGGATTAAAGTCCGAGCAAATCGGCTATCTCGGACTCGACGTGTATGAACAGGAAGCGGACCTATTTTATGAAAATCTTTCCGAGCGCATCATCCAGGACGACGTGCTCCAGCGCCTGGTCACATTTCCCAACGTCATCGTGACCTCTCACCAAGCCTACTTCACCGATCGAGCTCTCGAGAATATTTCCAACACCACTGTTGCCAATCTGACAGCATTTGAACGCGGGGACACCCTGGTGAACGAAGTCACCCTCGCGATGCTGCATTGAAAACGCCGACCGCCGGCAAGCCATTTTTTTCGAACCATCTCTACCTATTTCTCAGCGCAGGTCGTAGGAGCCATGCTTTGCCGCTGAAGGGAAGAACAAATTTATGAAACACGATCTGCAAAAGTGCTTCTCGTATTCGGCGCTCCGCCCCTTTCGGCGGTCATTCATGGATGGCATGCCCATTCTCGCCTACCATAAATTGGGAGCTCTTCCGTCCGGTGCAAAGATGAGGAACCTTTATGTTGGCGAGAAACTGTTCGCCTGGCAATTGGGCGAACTACATCGCGCCGGCTTTGCGACCAGATCGCTGAACTCGTGGCACAAGAATTCGCGCCCACACCGCCGACGCGTCATCCTCACCTTTGATGACGGAAGCCGCACCGTATTCCGGAACGCTCTGCCCGTGCTCGCGCGCTACGAGATCCGAACCATTCAGTTTCTCGTGGCCGACGCGATCGGAGGAACTAATCATTGGGATGTGCGTCGCCGCGGCGAAGTGCCGGATCCTCTTATGGGCGTGCCAGAGGTCCGGGATTGGTTATCCGCCGGCCAGGAGATCGGCTCGCACACTCTTAGCCATGTAAATTTGACCGCGATTCCGGAGGCCCAAGCGAAGGAAGAGATCAACGCATCGAAGAAGAAGCTGGAGGATCTTTTCGGAGTGGCGATAGATCACTTCTGCTATCCCTATGGCAAATGGTCGCGCCGGGTGAGAGACCTTGTCGAAGGAGCCGGCTACACGACCGCCGTCACCTTCGATTTCGGCGTGAATACCAAAACGCGAGATCCATTCGCCCTCCGTAGGATCGGCGCCAAACATCCCTCATGCAGTATTCGCAACCTTGCCGCCCTGCTTCCGACAGGTTTTCCGCTTCAGTTTTTCTGGCAGGCGAGATCCCCTATTGCCATTCGAGCGCTAAACTGATCCTGACCGCTCAGAGCGCGTCCGAAGTTAGTCACACCTTTCTTTCAAGGACGAGATAACCGCCCTCGCTTCCGCCAGCGCGTCATTGATTTTCGCAGGTTCTCTGCCTCCGCCGCGGGCGTTGTCCGGACGACCTCCACCCTTTCCTCCGACCATGGCGGCAATTTGCTGAATGAGTTTTCCGGCCTGAATTCTCGAGGTGAAATCGGGTGAAACTGCGGCCGCTAAGGAGACGGCACCATGATCATTCGCAGCCAAGACGACGACGCCGCGAAACTCGTTTTTCAACGAATCGACAATTGCCTGCAAGGCATCGCCGTCGATCTGCCCCAAGTTGGCAATGATCGTTGGGATGCCATTAATGAGCTCTGTGGTCGCAGCGAGTTCCTTCGCGCGAACAGCCGATTCCCTCTGAGAGGCAGCCTTGAGCGCCTTTTCGAGCTCCTTGGAACGCGCGAGCACAGCCTCAAGCTTCTTTTCCAGATCGGCTACTGGGCTGTTAAGTTTGACTGCCAGAGCTCTCAAACGCTCGCTCTCCACGGAGGCGGTCTCGAAAGATCGGAGGCCGGCTAAAGCTTCTATTCTGCGGACCCCAGCGGCGATAGCTGTCTCCGAAACGATTCGAAACAACCCGATCTCGCCGGTGGCACGGGTGTGAGTGCCCGCGCAAAGCTCCATCGAATAGCCGTTCAGCGCCTTGGGCTCGCCGCCGATTTGAACGACACGGACGGTTTCGCCATACTTGTCTCCAAAAAACTGCATGATGTCCCCGCGCTCCCTGACTTCGGCGTAGGGCACCTCCGTCCAGGAGACCCGAGCGTTTTCCAGGATCTTTTCGTTGACGAGCTTCTCGATGTGGCCGACCTGCGCCGCGGTCAGCGGCTGATGGTTAAAGTCGAAGGTCAGCTTGTCCGGTCCGACATAGGATCCTTTTTGCGACGCCTGCTTGCTGACGACTTCGTGCAATGCCCAATGAAGCAGGTGCGTTACGGTGTGATGGCGCTGAATTGCCGCGCGACGGACCGAATCAACGGCTACACGCACGGCTTCACCGACCTCGGGAGCGCGACCATCAGCGAGCGCGCTACGATGAATGAACACATTGCCCTTCCTCTGCGTATTGGTGATCTGCAGGCGACCGAGCTCCGACCAGTCGGGTCCCGGCACATGGATCAGACCAGTGTCACCCACTTGACCACCCATTTCCGCATAACAGGCGGTGCGATCGACGATCAGGTCGAATTCAGCGCTCCTCGCCGTCGGTGCGACCGCCTCGACCACGGCTTCGGTTTCAAAGAAGTCGTAGCCAAGGAACTTCGTCGCTCCGCTCTGAAGATTCTCTTCAGAAACAGAAATAACCTCTCTTTTCTGTGCCCGGCGCGCGCGAGCGCGCTGCTCCTCCATTAGCTTTTCGAAACCGGCAACGTCCACCGACAATCCGCGTTCACGCGCCATCAATTCTGTTAGGTCGAGCGGAAAGCCGTAGGTGTCGTAAAGCTCAAAAGCAATGTGGCCGGGGACGACGTTTTCCGGGACTGATAATCCCGAGGACGAGCCTTTTGGTGGAGCGGCGAGCTTGAGCGCAAGATTGAACTCTTCAATTCCCCGGTCGAGTGTCTTGTTGAAAGCTTCCTCCTCTTTCCTGAGCACGTCGGCAACGTGCTGTTGTTTCCCGCGAATCTCCGGAAAAACATTGCCCATTGTCCGGGCAAGAACTGCAACCAGCCTATAGAAGAACGGCTCCCGAAAACCCAACGTTCGGCCGTAGCGTACCGCGCGCCGGAGGATACGCCGTAAAACATAGCGGCGGTCCGTATTGCCCGGTTCGATACCGTCCGCGATCGCAAAGCTGAGGGTGCGAATGTGATCAGCGATGACACGAAAGGCCACGTCGGTGGCCTGTTGAGCGTCCAGCATCGAGAGCTCAGAGGAGTCCGGCAGGGTGCTGCCGTACTTTTTACCGCTCAGGGTTTCGATCTCGTCAAAAATCGGCCGAAAGATGTCCGTCTCGTAATTGGAGATCGTCGCGCCAGCGAACTTGGTGAAATTATTCGTGCCCTGGATGATGCTCGTGACCCGCTCGAAACCCATGCCCGTATCGACATGCTTCGCCGGTAGCGGCGAAAACGTTCCATCGGGGTTCGCGTTGAATTGGATGAAGACGAGGTTCCAGATCTCGATGCACTCGGCGACTCCTTTGTTAACGAGGGTCCCGCGCGTGTCACCATTCGCCGTGAGGTCGACGTGAATTTCTGAGCAGGGACCGCATGGTCCCGTGTCTCCCATCATCCAAAAGTTATCCTTCTTGTTGCCATCGACGATGTGGACTCTCAGGTCGAGTCCTGCGCTGACGAAATGCTGCGCCCAGCAATCGTGGGCCTCCTGGTCAAAGTCGCTCGGGTCGCCGGGGCCGGGCCGGTAGACGGTGGCGTAGAGCCGGTTGGGAGGAAATTTCCAACGTTCGAC
>DATDKN010000366.1:0-3609 GCA_036519995.1 Terrimicrobium sp.
GGCAAGATCGACGCTGAAGTCAGCTTTGACGAGTTCAATCTCGATATCGATATGTGCTACGACGGCGAGCCTATGGAATTTCCCAGTGAGCGGCCCACGGAGGCGGACCTGTTGGAGGATGAGCGGGCGGTCGCGAAGCTGGCGGGTTTTCTGATAAGAAACTATGTTGATCGGGTCAAGTCCGACCGAATCAACGGTCGCGGTCGGGTTCAGTTTCATCTCGAGCATTGAGATGCCGAAACCATGCTTACTTCAACCGAGTTGTTCCCGTAACGTAGGCGAGCGATTCGGGATCGTTCACGAGAAAATGTCCGCCTGTATGGAGTGATGGCTCCATAAGAATAACGAATCGCCATGGCCAAGAAGCCCACTAACCTAATCTACGCCGTTGAGGACAAACCTCCTTTGGCGGCGACGATTCTTCTTGGACTTCAGCACGTCTCGGTAATCTCTGTCGGTTGGATCTTCGTTGTGGTCATCGTTACCGGCATCGGAGGCACGTCGGAGCAGGCAGAAAGAGTGATCCAGACCTCGATGATCGTCTCCGGAATCGCCACGATCCTCCAAGCCCGGACGAAGGGCCCGGTCGGGTCCGGTTATCTATGCCCGTTGAGCTGCGGGCCCGCGTACATTGCTGCTTCTATTTCGGCAGGCAAGGTTGGTGGGCTGCCGCTCGTGTTCGGATTGCTTACCGCTTCGGGCCTGTTCGAGGCTCTATTGTCCCGCGTCATGCAGCGCCTGCGCGCTCTGTTCCCTCCGGAAGTGACCGGCCTGGTGGTCTCGATGGTGGGAATCGAGCTGGTTGCTTTGGCTGCGCCGCGCTTTCTCGGCTTCACCGGTCCAGGCTCTAGCCGGCACTTACTTCCTATCGCAGTCGCGCTCCTCACACTGGCGGTAATGATAGGGCCCACCGTGTGGAGCGAAGGAATGCTCCGACTTTACCCTGTCCTGTTGGGGCTTGTGGCCGGCTACCTGAGCGCGTACGCGGTTGGCCTCCTTACGTGGCCGCAACTCAATGTAGTGCTGGCCGCCCCCTTAATCAGCCTCCCGACGAGAGCTAAGTCAGGATGGGCATTCAGCCTTGCTATGCTGCCGGCCTTTCTCATTGCCAGCTTGGCTTCAACACTCAAAACCGTCGGAGACTTGACTCTGTGCCAAAAGATCAACGACGCGGAGTGGAAGCGAACCGACATGAAGTCGGTCAGCGGTGGAATACTGGCGAGCTCCATCTGCACCTTCAGCGCTGGTCTGCTCGGTGGGGCGGGGCAATCTACCTTTTCAAGCAACGTGGGGTTGTCCATTGCTACTCGCGCTACGAGTCGGCAGATCGCTCTCCCTTGTGGAATCATCTTAATTGCGCTGGCTTTTTTCCCCAAGTTGGCCGCTGTCTACACAGCGATGCCGCAGCCGGTGATGGGCGCGATCTTAGTCTATGTGGCGTGCTTTATGATCCTGGCGGGCGTCCAGCTCATGACGTCGCGCATGCTCGATGCACGCAAGATATTCGTCGTGGGAATCTCTCTCATCTTTGGGCTGAGCGTGAGAATGGTACCCGGACTGTACGCGGACGTGCCAGATGCGCTGTCCTCGCTTTTCAGCTCGTCTTTGTCGCTTGCAACGGTTCTCGTAATCGTGCTGAACCTTTTGTTCCGTATTGGCATTGCTAAGCGCCAGGCGCTGGAGTTGACGACGAGTGTCGACAATTCTCAGAAAATTTTTGACTTCATGGAGACCCAGGGAGGTGTTTGGGGAGCGCGCCGAGACGTGATTATGCGAGCGACGGCCGCTCTGAATGAATTTGTCGAGTCCGCCGCCGGCCTGGGGCTCGTGAAAGGAAGGGCCCAAGTCGAAGTCAGTTTTGACGAATTCAATCTCGATTTGGACATTCGCTATAATGGCGAGCTGATGGAATTTCCTAGTAGGCGGCCGACCGAAGAGGCACTTCTCGCCGATGACAACGCCGTCGCCGGCCTCTCCGGCTTTCTGATTCGCCAATACGCCGACAGAGTCAAAGCTGAGATGGCTGATGGCCAGTGTCGGATCCAAATACATTTCGATCATTGAAAGAATCCGGGATCATTTTTTTCCTCGATCACTCGTCGTGACGTGTTTTTAGTATTCCGTAAGGAATGAACGGCGAAGGAGAAACCCGTGACGATAAGAACACAAACTCTCCTGATGGTAACGTTGTTGCTGTTCGCCGCGGTTCTCGCAACAGCCGGTGTTCTTGGCTGGAGCTCGCGGCAGGCGGTGCTGGCCGAAACCGAGGCTCAGGGTCTCGTTATCGCCCGATTACTCAGCCGTAGCGCGGCTTTCGGCGCCAGCGTGATGAAGGACGTCGAAGCCGCCATCGGCGAGCAGATGGTCGTGGAGGCCACGATGGCAGCACATCTCGTGGCCATCGGGGAAGCGGCGGGACTCAGCACGAAGGAGATCAACAGGAGACTCAAGCAAATCACCGACGATACAGTGCTGGACGAAATCTGGATTACCGACGAGAAGGGCCACGCTTATCTGAGAAACATCGCCGAAGTGGATTTCACCTTTAGTCCGGACCCGAAAGCGCAGCCCCAAGCCTATGTCTTCTGGCCCCTGCTTACGGGAAAAACCAAAAGCGTCGTCCAGGAAGTGCGCCAGCGCGAAGTGGACACGCAGGTTTTCAAGTACGTCGGTGTGTCAGGAGTCGATAAGCCGCGCATCGTCCAGGTCGGTTATCATGCTACGCTGCTCCAACAGTTGCGGCAACGGATGGGGCTGACCCGCTTGGTCAATCAGCTGGTGTCTGAAGGGAGCGTCATTGCGATCCGTGTCCTCGATAAGAACATGATCACCGTGGATTATGCGGAAAGAATCCAGGACAACAAGCTCCTCGAGCCCGCGGAGGCCGAACTCGCAGATATCCTCAGCCTGGCGAAAGCAGGACGGACAGAAAGTTTTTTGGAAGGATCCTTTCTAAAGGTCGTGGCTCCCATCGGGGACGAAGGAGGAGAACTAAAAGGTGGGGCGATCCTGGTGACTCTCCCTACCGATCGTGTGCGGGCCGATATTCGCAACCAGACTCGGCTAGCGATGGCGGTCAGCAGCCTAGTGCTATTGTTCGGATCGATGATTGCAATTTTTGGCGCCAAGACCATTTCCAGGCCGATTGCTGATTTGACCGAGATGACCCGCCGCATTGCCGGCGGTGACTTCACTCAAAGGATCGATATCAGAGCAAAGAATGAAATTGGTGTCCTCGCCGCCTCGTTCAACGGGATGACGCGGCGGTTAGCCGAATCGATCGAACATCTCAAGGAAACCACGGCGGCAAAAGAGCGGATTGAGAGCGAGCTGAAGATCGCTCATGAAATTCAAATGAGCATGGTGCCGAAGATCTTTCCTCCGTTTCCCGACCGGAGCGAGTTTGATATTTTCGCCACCTTGGTGCCGGCCAGGGAGGTCGGAGGGGATTTATACGATTTTTTCTTCATCGATGACGATCATCTATGCTTTGCCGTCGGCGATGTCTCCGGCAAGGGAGTCCCCGCGTCGCTCTTTATGGCCGTCACTAAGACCCTGTTCAAAGCCACCGCCGGGAACGGCGGTACTCCGGGTGAAATCCTCGCGCGC
>DATDKN010000367.1:0-6017 GCA_036519995.1 Terrimicrobium sp.
TGGGGCTTAGATTTCAAAATAACGAGCTGCTTAGCGCCATTTTCCTCATCGGGGTTCCCTATTTCCTGGCGCGCTGTCTCGAACGGGTGCATCCGGCGTCCGTAAGACTCGGGCTTTTGATCGGCGCGGGCGTGGGGATCCCGCTGAGCTACTTCGCACAGCCGGCGGCCATTCAGAACGCCATGCCTTTCTCCTCCTATCTTGTCGCCTTAGTCAATTCGCTTAGCGTTTGGGCCAACGGCAATTGGGGGGAGATGATGAAATTCACACTGCCGGTCTGGACAACCTGCCTGGTCACGGCGGCAGCGGGGGCACTGGGAGCACGACTCTTCACTGGAGCCAAAATGCGAGCCTCAATTGGATGATTGTGGTTTGTAGGGGACCGTGTTTTCACGGTCGAGGGCTGGCCTCGTTCGGCGGTGAGGAGCCCGCCGCTACATCATCGGTTACTGCGGTGACAGGTGGGCTTAACACGCGTTACCTCCAAGGCTGATAAGAGGCGGAAGACGAGGCTCAAAGCAAGTCGCCGCTAATTTTTTGCAATCGAGCGTGAGCGCGTTTTTCTGAGATGTGGCTGAATCCGAGCATGCCGCATCGGACCGAGCCTAACGACAAAGCATCGAGCCTGATCCAGAATCCGCTCGTCGCATCAGTGCTTCGCGAGAATGTCCGCGTCGCGGACGGCCGCGATGATGGGCTTTGGGAGGGTTGGCCTTTTCTCCTTTCGGAGCTGCCGGCCTTTGGGCCGGTCCTTGCGATTACTCGGAATGGCTACGCGATGCTCGGCACCATTGCCGAATACCCACAGGTGGTGTCGGTGCCTTGCGGCCATCGCGGCCGTGCCGTGGACGGTTCGCTCGAGTTGATTTTACCTCTTGGGCACGCGGAACTGCAGTCGTCGAGTCGCGTCGGGAGGGTTGGCTTTACGCCGTCGAGTTCTCCGACCACAGCGGAGAAGTTATTCACAAGATCTGCCTCACCGAGCAGTCCGACTTCGAGGCGTTTCGCGCCTGGGTCGAATTGAACCAAAGCTCCTCCGCATCACGTGGCTTTGACGGTGTGCGCGTGGCGTCGTGGCTCGAGAATTCATTTCTGTTGTCCGCCTCGGGCGGCGAGACGCTTCGGTCCGAAGCACTCTCGACATTCTTCCAGGTGGCCACTGCTGAACGAGGAGGCTTCCAAGTTATCGTGGGCAATGAAGGGGCTGTGCAGGGCGTCGCCATGACCCCCACTGTATTTCGCCGCGATCGCGAGTGGATCTTCGTCGGGGACAAGGTGGCTGGAGTTCACCTTCGTGTCGCGAAACTTGCGGAAGTATTCCTCCAGACGATCGCCCAATCTCTGGCGCTCAAGGCATTTGACCCGGAAGGTCGTTTCGTCTGCGCAGTGGTCGCCGCCGCCGCCGCGGAGCTCGATACCTGGAACGGACACCTCCGCGAGCTTGCGCGAAATTTTTCCACTGACCAGACATGAGAACGGATATCGCCATTCTTTACGCGACGATGACTGGCAACGCCCGCGAATGTGCGGAAAAAACCGCGACGGCGCTGAGGAAGGCCGGTCTTTCCGCACGAGTGCACGACCTCGCGCACTACGATTCTCGCGATCTTCTTCAGGAATCAACCGTGCTCCTGGCGATCAGTACGTGGGGGGAGGGAGAGCCGCCGGATGATGGCATCTCTTTTTTCGATTACGTCAAAGATCTTGGAGAAGCGACCCTTGGTAGATTGCGGTTTGCCGTCTTCGCGCTCGGTGACACGGGCTACGACAATTTCTGTCAGTGCGGCCGGGATTTCGACCGAATGTTTGAGGAGCGTGGCGCCAGCCGATTGCTTGCCCGCGTTGACAATGACGTCGATTTCGAGGAGGCGCTCCCTTGCTGGCATGAAGCGGTTTTGGTGGCAATTCAGGACACGGTGATCGTTTAGCGCGCCTCCTCGGCTGGATCGTTCGGCCGAGTTCAAAGTCCTTTGCTGGTGGCGCACAGCGAAGCGGCCGATGCTAAGAACGACTTCCTGTTAGGAAGTATCCTCGCCGAAACACTTAGATCTAGGCGGGGGCGAGCGCGTGCTTTACTCTCGCGCGAAGGAAGCTGCAGATGCCCGTCGTCGTTTTCTGTAGAGCGCCGAGATGAGAAGAGTATTTCTATTGCTGACAATTAGCTTTCTTCAGATAAACCGCGTCTGGTCTCACGGTATCGGCGGCCACCTGTCCCGAACAGAGGAAACACAGAACCCGCTTGAGGATGGGGAAGAGCGAACTTTCTCGAGCGCTTCATCTTCGGCAGCGTCCACGGAGAACGAGAAGGAACGTCGCTGGGCCGCGATGCTTTCAACAGGTTGGACAAGCCGCGAAGTTCAGTATGGAGTCGACCAGACGGGCAACTACGGCGCCTATACGATGGAGCTTGTTGTGCGCCTCCAAAATCTAACCCTTGGCGGTTGGTGGGGGTTCGGCACTGGAAACGATTACCAGGAATGGGATTTCACCGTCTCCTCTACGTTTGAGCTTGGCCCGGTCTTCATCACTCCAGGTTACAATTTCAGCTACCAGCGAAGCGTCGTTGAGCCTCAGGCTGCGGGACCTGAGAAAGAAGCGCACGCACATTCTCCAGGGAGAACTCACCGCGAAGCACAGCTTCAGAAGGAGGGCGATCCTGCCGAGTCCGGGCAATCGTCCGGTTATGGACACGAGGTCTTCTTTTTTCTAGGGACCTCAGTGGTCCCACACGTGACGCCCGGGATGCTATTTGTCAGCGATCTAGTCCATGTGCCTGGCTCGTATTTGGAGGTTCGTCTTGATGGGGAGATTCAAGTATATAAGGAAGTTCTCGAGCTGCAGCCCTACGTCCTTCTCGGCATAAACCTTGGCTATAACACGACCGATTACTACGGTTGGAACAACTTTCAGTTCGGTCTCTTAGCGACTTGGAGGATTAATGGATTCGTCTCGATATTCGGCGGAATCAACTACAGCGTGGCTTTGACTGCCCTTCAACAAATCGAACAGGAAAACGAGGTCTGGGCCAGCGGGGGAGTAACGCTTAGCTACTGAGAAGAGCCGAATCGAGTCTTAAGGCGCAGAGTTTTCGCAGACGTCCTCGATCGCGTGGTGAATAGCTTCGGTCGCGCGTTCCAACTGCGCGCGCGTGGTACACAGGGGAGGAATAAGGACGATTGTATCGACGATGGGACGCGTGAGCAGGCCATACTTTCGCGCCGCGATGCAAACGCGGGCGCCGGTCTGCTGATGCCAGGGAAACTGCTCTCCGGAGCTTCTCCGGACTTCAATCCCTGCGATCATTCCACATTGGCGGATCTCGGCGACGTTCGGAAGTTCCTGCAAGCTGTCGAGCAGCTGCCGCAGAAAGGTGATTTTGCCCTTTAGCGATTCAAGGACATTCTCCTCTTGGAAGATCTCTAAATTAGCAAGAGCAGCCGCGCAGCCGAGTGCGTTTCCGCAATAGCTATGACCATAGAAAAACGTCTTGAGGTCCTGGTATTCGCCGAGGAAGGCGTCATAAATCTGTTCGGTGGTCATAGTTGCGGCGAGCGGGAGATAACCACCGCTGAGACCCTTGGCCAGGCAGAGAAAGTCGGGAAGAACGCTCTCGTGCTCGCAGGCGAAAAGTCGTCCGGTTCGTCCAAAGCCGGTGAGGACCTCGTCGAAGATGAGGAGCACATCGTTCGCGTCGCACCATGCGCGCAGGGAGCGAAGCATGCCTGGTGGCCAGAGGCGGATTCCTGCGGCGCCCTGGACGAGAGGTTCGATGATCATCGCCGCGAGCCGGTCAGGATTTAGGGACGGGAGCGCATCGACATTGGCTGCCCGCTCTATCGGGAAATGGATGGCAGCGAACCGGCTCGTGAAAGCTTCCACTCCCCCGAGGCTGGACGCGCCGGTGGTGTCGCCGTGATACGCATTTTCGAAGGCGACGAACCGACACTTTTCCGGTTGGCCGCGCAGTTGCCAATACTGAAGCGCCATTTTTATAGCCACTTCCACAGAGGTCGAGCCATCGTCGGAATAAAATGTGCGCGTCAAAGCTCCGCGCGGAAAACATCCGGCAAGCTTCTCGGCGAGTTCAATCGCAGGGGCGTTGGTTGAGCCCAGGAATGAGACGTGTGCCACTTTGTCGAGTTGCGATTTAATGGCCGCATTTATAGCGGGATGGTTATGACCGTGGATATTTGTCCAGATGGATGAATTGCCATCAATGTATTCACGACCGTGCCTATCCCAAAGGATCGAGCCCTGGCCCTCGACCAGGACGATAGGTTCGTGATCGGGCGCGCACCATGCCTGCATTTGCGTAAACGGGTGCCAGACGTGCCGCTTTTCAGCGACGATGAGGGGATCGTTATTCACATGCCGGCATCATGGGGCGGTTGACACAACCGGCTCGACAACATTTTCTCTTCGGGGTGCCCGCGCTAGGGAAAATCCTGCTGTATTTGCTGGTCGTTGTGCTTCTTGGCGCCATCCTCTCGCCTCCGATCTACTGGATGCTCCACCCCACGGTGGATTTTCCATTCTATCGCTATCTCAGCCGGGTGACGCAGGTCACGGCTTTTGTCTTGCTTGCTCCATTGCTGTTTTGGCTGGGAATTCGCAGCATCCGGGAGTTCGGCCTCGAGCCAAATCCTCACGCAGCGAGGGACGCGTTCGCCGGTGTGGCGCTTGCCCTGATCCCTGGCGCCCTGCTCGCCGGTCTTTACCTGATATTCGACGTTTATCGAGCCAAGCAGGATCTCACTCCTTGGCTGCTTCTACGCATTGCGATGACAGCCGGATTCGTCGCGCTCGTTGAAGAATTTCTGTTTAGAGGCGTCTTGCTGGGGCTGGCGGCCAAAGCATTTGGACGGTGGCCAGCCGCGGCAGGAGTTTCGCTGGCCTTTGCGGGCGTCCACTTTCTCAGGCCCGCCAAACAGGAGGACTCAGTAGTGGAGTGGTGGTCTGGATTTGCCCAGATTGTAGGATTCGTCGATGCCGTGCCGCCGCCATGGCTGCTCTTGTCGGGCTTTGTTTCTCTGGTGGTTGCCGGGTTAATCCTTGCAGTCGCCACGCTCCGGACGCGTTCGCTTTGGTTGGCTATTGTTCTTCACGGGGGCTGGATCTTTGGTCAGCAAACTCTTCAATTGCTGGCGAGGTATCGGGCGAAGCCACCGGACGCCTTCTGGCCTTGGATCGGCCCAAATGTCGTCAGCGGAGCAGTGCCGACTGGCCTACTCCCACTCGGTGCCCTCGTCTTGACCGGCATTGGCCTCTGGTATTATCTCAGGAATGCCTCTGCGGACCGGCGTAGTTCTTGAGACGCTGGGCGACCTGTTTTTTCCTCGGCACTGCGCCGGTTGTGCCGTGGCGATACGCTCGGGCTGGTTGTGTGGAGACTGTTCGGATTCGCTGATCGCGGTGGAGCCTCCGCGCTGCGACGCTTGTTCGCGACCGTATTCTGGGTCGCTCGAATCGTTCGTCTGTTCCAACTGTCGAGGGAAGGCGTTTCATTTCAGGCATGCGGTGGCGGTCATGCAGTCACGCGGGGTCGTGCGTGAGCTGATTCATCGCTTCAAGTATGGCGGCGAGACATGGCTCGCCGGATTGCTTGGGCAAATGCTTAGGCAAGGGCTGCGCGATGCCCGCCTGATTGGCAAACCTTTTGACGCGGTGGTGCCAGTGCCGCTCCATCCGTTGCGAAGACGGGAGCGGGAATTTAATCAGGCCGAAGTTCTTGCGCGCGATCTGGCGCGAGATCAAGGGTGGGAGTTTTGTGACGCCCTCCAAAGAACTCGCTACACGGTCACTCAGACGCACTTCGATCGTCGCCGTCGTATGAGAAACCTGCGCGACGCTTTTCGGGTCCGCCGAAACGCCGCAGTCAAAGGAAAGCAGCTGCTGCTGGTAGATGATGTCTTGACTACCGGATCGACGCTGGACGAGTGCGCCCGCATGCTCCTGGCCGCCGGAGCTGAGGCGATCTCCGCTTTGACGGTGGCTCGTGGTTGAAGCTTGTCGTTGCG
>DATDKN010000368.1:0-5547 GCA_036519995.1 Terrimicrobium sp.
ATTACGGTCTCCACCTTGATTCCATCGGCTTGAACCATTCGCCGGGCCATCTTCACGTTCATGTTATCGCCAGCATAGTTTCCGTAAAGAACGGCTACGCCGGCGCCGCCATCAGCGGCTCGAATGGCATCACGAAAGATGTGGGCGGAGGGCGAAGCAAATATCTCCCCAACGGCAACGACATCCACCATGTTCTTTCCCACATAGCCGACAAAGGCAGGTTCGTGCCCGGAACCGCCACCTGTGACGATACCAACTCTCCCCTTAACAGGCGAGCCAACGTATCGGACGACGCGCGGATTGTCGGTCTTGGCCAACAAGTCGGAGTGCGACAGGATAATTCCTTCCAGCGCATCCTCGGTTACTCGTGAAGGATCGTTTATGATGCGTTGCATAGATGTTCTGAGGTTAAGGAAAGTTCTATTTCTTCGTGCTGGTAAATTCTTGTTCGATTTCCTTGATTCGCTCGACTTTGGCGGCCGACTTGCCTCCCTCAAAATCGCTATCCAGCCAGGCATCCACCAGCCGTTTCGCGTACTCTTCTCCGACCACGCGTGCCCCGAGGGCCATCACCTGGCAATCGTTGCTCTTGCGGGCCCGCTCGGCAGAATAAACATCATGACAGACCGCGGCGCGAATTCCTGGAACCTTGTTCGCGGTGATGGCCATGCCAATTCCCGTGCCGCACATAAGAATCGCGCGTTCGTGCTGGCCGTCGGCCACGGCACTGGAAGCCTCCAATGCAATGTTTGGATACAACGACGGCTCGGTGTTGTAGACTCCGTAGTCCTTAATGGTATGCCCCTGCTTCTCCAAATAGGAGCGCACCGTTTCCTTGAGATTGTACGCCGCCTCGTCGCAGCCCAGCGCAATCGAAAATTTAGACGAACTCATATTACTGTTTTCCTTAAGCGTCTTTACTCTAATATTCCTCCGCGGCCGACTACACGTGCCTTTAGCCTGCCTTGCGTCCTCGCTCACGGGCGAAGGTCCGCTCCACCCGCGAAGCTTGGCTTCGTTTCAGTGTACGCCCTGGGCGTATTATGGGATGAGAAGGATTTTGAGGGACTTGTCCCCTTTCTTCATCATATCAAACCCCTCTTCGAATTTCTCGAGCGGCAGTTTGTGGGTGACCACTCCCTCTGTCGGGATGCGGTCCCTGGCGATCGCATCAATGACGAACCGATATTGATATGGGCCGAGGTGAACACCCAGAACATCCAATTGTTTGCGGTCTGAGATGATGCTCCAATCAACCGTCACGTCGTGAGCGAAGACGCTGAATTCAACGAAGCGGCCTAGCTTGCGGATCATCTGAAGTCCTTGGACGACCGCATTGGGATGGCCCGTGGCTTCGATGTAGACATCGCAGCCGTAACCGCCCGTCATGTCCTTGACGATCTTGACAACGTCGTCGGTGAGCGGATTCAACACCACGTCAGCGCCGAATTTCTTAGCCAGTTCGAGTCGCTCAGGTTTGGTATCCATCACGACGAGTTTCCATGGGCTCTTGAGCTTGGCGCATCCGACCATTCCCAGGCCAAGCGTTCCGGCACCGGCAAGAACGACCACATCATCCCAATGAATGTTCGCTCGCTGTACGCAATAAGCCGAACATGCGTAGGGTTCGACAAGGATCGCCTTCTCCAGTGGCAAGTCGTTGGGAACCTGGTGGTTAATGGCCTCTTTCGGATACCTCATGTATTCCGCAAAGGCGCCATTCACATTGTTCTGGAAGCCGTAGACATCGTGCTTCTCGCACATCCAATACTCACCCTGCTTGCAAAATCGGCAATCCCAGCACGGAACGATTTGCTCCGAGATAAGACGATCGCCGATCTTCACATGGTCCTTTTTGGCGGCATTTTCGCCCAGTTCGACGACAACGCCCACGAACTCGTGGCCGGGAATCATCGGTTCTTTGATGTACTTGGGCTGCCCTCCGCCTCCCCAGAACGATTCCGCTCCCAGGTATGTCTTGATGTCGCCCGCACATATTCCGCACGCTTCGACCTTGACGATGATGTCGTCAGGGGTGGCTCGCGGAACGGGAACGGTCTCGAGCCGATAATCTCCGGGCCCATACACAACCAGGGCGCGCATCGTCTCGGGCAGGTCGCCTCCGATCACGCCCGGACGCGTCGTTTCAGCCTTGCCAGTCGTTGGAGTCACTGTTGCTGTACTCATAATAATATTCTCCTCTTCAGAAGTAGTTCTTTGTTGGGTGACTTTTTCGTCGTTTCTTGAAGTTGGTTGTCCCTTATCTCACTACCTTTTCAGTCGAAACATCGAGCACCAACTCTCGTCTTTCAAGCTGTCATCGGTCGCTGATTCTCGGGAGCTTTAGCTAGGCTGTGAGTCGTTCTCCGGTATCTTCATCGAAGAGGTTAAGGTCTTCATCCTCGAAGGTAAGGTGCACTTTGCTTCCAGGCTTGTAAACGCGCGTTATGTCAGTGCTCGCCATCAAGAGCATGTCACCATAACGGACACCGACGCGCGTTTCGTCTCCGAGGTTTTCCACAACAGAAACAGTTCCCGGAACGCTGACCTCCGACGGAGTCTGGCTAACGTGGATGCCCCATGGCCGCGCACCCAGGCGCACCGATTTGCGCTCTCCGAGCAGTCGGCCAACGAAGTCAGTGATTGGAAGTGAGAATTCCGTGCCCGGGACAACGAGTCGACGATTGGAATCTCCCTTGACAGCGAAAATGTTCATCGGAGGCTCACCGAGAAATCCGGCAACAAACTCATTCGCGGGGTGATTGAAGACCTGCAAAGGTGTGTCGAACTGTTGCAGCTTGCCATCGTTGAGGACCGCGATCCGATCAGCTAGGGCCATTGCTTCGAGCTGATCGTGCGTGACAATAATAGTGGTAAACCGTTGCTCGGTGTGAAGTCGCTTGATCTCCGTGCGCATTTTGACGCGGAGAGCGGCGTCCAAATGGCTCAGCGGCTCGTCGAGCAGGAGGACCGCGGGCCGGCGAATCAAAGCCCGGGCGATATTGACGCGCTGCTTTTGACCGCTGCTCAACGCCGCCGGCTTCAGCTCGAGCAATTCCTCGACGTGGAGATACTTCGCGATTTCGGCAACGCGCTTGTCGATCTCCGCCTGCTTGACTCCATGCGCCTTCAAATTGAAGGCGAGATTATCTCGAACCGTCAGCGGCGGATATAATGCATAGTTCTCAAAGGCTAAGCCGATGCCCCGATCCTTAGGATGCGTATTGTTGACGACCTTGCCCCCAATGACAATCTGCCCATCGGAGATGGACTCCAAACCGGCCGTCATACGAAGGGTGGTTGACTTGCCACACCCGGAAGGTCCCAGGAGCGCGATGAATTCTCCGTCGCGAATATTCAGGTCGAGTCGGTCGAGAGCAGGGGGCAAATCCGGTCGGTATTGCTTGACCAACTTTTTGTAAAGAAGCTCGGCCATGGCTTAGGAATTCTCGATGGAGTCGGCAGAGCGTGCCAAAAACTTCTGACTTTGCCCATCGAAGATGATCAGCAGATGGGGGTCGATGCAGAACTGCGTCCGCCGATCTATTTCAAAGGTCAGATGTCCATCAACAAGAGCTCTTACGAAGCTGCCGTCCACTGCCTTGAGGGTAAGAATCGATTTGGTTCCTAAGGGTTCGAAGCTGTAGATGGTGGCGTGAAATGCCTGCTTGTCTCCCTCCGGAGCGATCCGAACATCCGGCGGGCGCACTCCCACCTGAATCTTGCTCGTATGCTTCTCGTTCAGGATTTGAACCACATCCGGGGGGAGAGCCAGTGGAATGTTTTCTCCGAGCATTTGAACTGAGATTTGCGAACCGCCCGACGTCTTCAGGGTCGCATCGAAAATGTTCACCTCTGGGTCGCCAAAGAACTTGGCGACGTCAATGGATGCCGGACGAAAGTAAACGTCATCCGGACTGGCAAGCTGCAAAAGGTGGCCTTGATTAAGGACGGCAACGCGATCTCCCAGGCTCATGGCCTCGAGGTAATCGTGGGTCACATAAATCGTCGTCGTCCCGAGCTGCGTGCGCATCTCCTTAAGCTCAGCGCGCATGGAGTGGCGAAGCTTGGCATCGAGATGACTGAGGGGTTCATCGAGCAAGAAGACATCGGGGTTGCGCACGAGTGCGCGACCCAATGCCGTGCGCTGCCGCTGTCCATTGCTCAACGCCTGAATTGGTCGCTGCAGGAGGTGGTCTATGCGCATGACCTTGGCGTGGTGGGTGACCCGCTCCTTGATCTTGTCTTCCGGCATCTTGAACTTTGGGCTCCGCAAGGGAAACGCCATGTTGTCATAGACGTTGAATTGCGGATAAAGAGCATAGCTTTCGAATACCATCGCCACGTTCCGGTCGGCCGGCTCAAGCCCGCCAATATCGCGGCCGCCCAGCTTTACCGTCCCGCTGTTGGGCGTTACGATCCCTGCTATTAAATTCAGGGTCGTCGTTTTTCCCGCCCCGGCCGGTCCGAATACTGCCATGAACTCCTTGTCGTGGATATCCAGGCTGAGGTTTTCGACGCCACGCCGCTTGTGATAGAATTTCGTCAGTCCTTGTAGTTCGACGCTGGCCATAAATCTTATCCTTTCACCGCACCAAACGACAGGCCGCGCACCAGGTGCTTTTGAATGAGGAGGGCAAGAATTACCTCAGGAAGGGCCGCCAGAAGTGCGGCCGCAGCTACCCACCCATAGTGGACGGTGTCGGATGCTAAGAACCGGGTCATGGATACCGTCGAGGTCTGGGTGGAGGCGCCGCCAAGCTGCAGGGCAAAGGTGAAGGCATTCCAGCAGAAGATGAAACAGAGCAGGGCGGCAGCGACAATGCCCGGCTTTACCATTGGCAACAAAACCTTAAAGAAGACCTGCCACCAGGAATATCCGTCAAGTTGGGCCGCTCCTTCGATATCGGGTGAGATATCTTCGAAGAATCCTCGCAGGATCCAAATCAGCAGCGGAAGACTGATAAGTTGATAGACCCAAATCAGCCCGAACACGCTATCGATCAGGCCCAGTTTCTGATAAATCAGATAGAGAGGAATGATGACGAGAATCTCCGGAGCAAAGCGGAACGAGAGGAAAGTGAAGGCGATGTCCTCGCGGCCCTTAAATTGATACCTGCCTAATGCGTAGGCCGCCGGCACTCCGACGATAAGGGAGAGTGCCACTGCCAGACCACTAATCACCAGATTGTTCCAGAGCGAGCGAACAAAGCCCGCCTCGCCAAGCACCGCGCGAAAATTATCGAGTGTGGGCGTAAATATGAAGGTGGTGGTAAACATCTGCTCGTCCGGCTTGAACGAGAGAATGACCATCCAAATGAGGGGAAAGAGCGCGAAGAGCGCATAGAGAAACAGGATCAAGTTCCTCAAAATCGGACCGAGCAAACCGAGTATGCCTGTGTCTCTATCCATATGCTGTTACACTGCACCAGATGCTGCTTTTTGCGCCTTCCTCCAGAAGCCGATCAAGATGAAGCAAATCACGTAAATGATGAACCACAGAAAGAGCAGCATCGGAATTGCACCGCTTAAATTATAATAGGGAAA
>DATDKN010000369.1:0-4890 GCA_036519995.1 Terrimicrobium sp.
CCTTCTGAAGCAAAAATTTCCTCAGTTAGAAAATCGCATCGAAGGAAAATTGAATTTTCGCGGGCAATTTGAAGCCGCGACACAGAACGGGCCGATTGTCACAAGAACTCTCCAAGGATCGGGCGAGAGCGTTATTCATCAAGGCACAATTCGGGACTTCAATTTGATTGCGAAGATTATCCCGGGCGGCGGTGGAGATTCCGCTTCATCCGCAGGCTCCTCCCGCCTCCCGGCGAGTCTCGCCGTCTTGGTGGATCGTCCGTATACGCCGTTTGACACTCTCAAAGCAAACTTTAAAGTTGAGGGACAGCGGATTCGTACTGATGATGTGTTACTCGTGACTCCCGACTATACCATCACTGGAGCGGGTTGGGTCGGGTTTGACAGAACGTCTCAATGGAACGGGCTCCTGGTTCTTTCGCCGCGCATTACGCAAGAACTTCAGCGCGAATATAAATTGATCCGCTATCTGCTCGATCGACGCGGCAGACTAGCCATCCCCTTCCGCGTAGACGGCAAATTCCCAAATGTCACCGTGCGACCGGAAAACCGTGCGGTGGCCCAAGTGTTCCGCCGAAGTTTTCCGCAAAAGGCCGGCGAGCCCGCGGGCGACAAGGGCATCGAGAAGAACGAAAGGAAAAATTGGCTGCCGGAGTCGCTTGAACAATTGCTCAAGCAATGAACTTTTGATGCTATGGAACTACGAGACATTTATCTCGAAACTTTGCCTGAGCACATCGCCTACGTGAAGTTTATTTTTGAGTCCTACGAAGAAGTCGGAATCATCCGAACCGTCGATCGGAAGAAAGCAATCATTGTCCTTCTGGCCATGAATGACTTTTTAGACACGGCACGGAAAATTCTGGAGTCGATCAAGCGCGAGGTGCCGATCATGGAAATTCCGCGACCGGCCGATGTCGGCGATGACTGGTTCATGGCAGAGCTCGCAGTCGAGTCTTCGTAGTGCTCATGGAATATTGCAGTAACGGAGTGTTGGAATACTGGAGCGCTGGGGTGTGAGAGCATTCCTGGTTTAATGAATCCTTCCAATACCCCGGGACTCCAACACCTCGCGGACGAAACCTAACAATAAGTTAGCCGCCAGACCTACCATGAACAAGGATTCCCAAGCCAAAGCTCTTGCACCAGAACCCACGGGGCAGCGAATTCTCGATCTCTTCGCCAAGAAGCCGAGAACTCGACTGACGCCCGTCGAAATACAGAAGCGTGCTGGCTTTGGGCGTGACGAGCTCCAGCGGGTTGTCGACGCCTTGAGAGGTCTCTCTCGGGAAGGCCGTATCGTACGGTTGAAGAAAAATCACTACGGGCTGCCGGACGCACAGAACTTGGTAACGGGACGGGTCCACGCCCACCCTGACGGCTTCGGTTTTCTCATTCTCGACGATAAGGGTGCGGAGGATCTTTACCTCAGTCGCCGCGAAATGCGCCGCGTGATGCACGGAGACCGGGTCATGGTCCGGGCCGATCGAAAGAAGCGGGGCGGAGTGGAAGCTCACGTCGTTCAAATTCTCGAGCGGGCACAAAAACGACTCATCGGGACCTACAATGAGTTCGATGGCAAGGGCTATCTCATTCCCATGGATCCGCGAATCGGCGCCGCCATTCCGCTGCAGCAAACCGCTGCGAAACCCGCGACGGGGAAAGTCGTCGCCGCGGAGATCGCGCGCTATGGAACGGCCATGTCGGGACCAGAGGGAAAACTTGTGCAGGTGATGGGGGACCCCGATGACCCCGAGGTTCAAGTCCAATCGATCGTGTTCCGTTATGGTCTCGCGACGAGTTTTCCCGACCCGGTGCACCGGGAAATTGCACGGGGCTCGTTCGTCGCTAGCGAGAGCGAGATCGCCGAGCGAACGGATCTGAGAAATTTACCGATCGTCACTATTGATGGCGAACAAGCGAGGGATTTTGACGACGCCGTTTGCGTGCGAAAAACCAACGGCCACTACGAGCTCTTCGTCTCTATTGCCGACGTTGCGTTCTACGTTCGACCGGGAAATGCTATCGATCAAGAGGCCTACAGCCGGGCCACGAGCGTTTATTTCCCGGATCGAGCCATCCCTATGCTTCCGGAGGCTCTTTCCAATGGTATCTGCAGCTTGAATCCCAATGAGGATCGGCTGACCAAGACCGTAGCCATGGAAATCAACGGCAAAGGGGCAGTCGTTCGCAGTCGCTTCTTCAACTCGGTGATTCGTAGCCAAGAACGCATGACCTATACCGCCGTGCGGCGAATTTTGGTGGACAAAGACCCCGAGTGTTTAGAGCGTTATCGAGATCTCCTCGATGAGTTCAAACTGATGGAAGAGCTGGCACTGTTGATTTACGAAAGTCGCAGGGCTCGAGGGAACTTGGATTTCGATCTCCCCGAGGCAGAAATTATTCTCGACATCCAAGGGATGCCTGAGAATATCGTGCGCGCCGAGCGCAACATTGCCCACCGGATCATTGAAGAATTTATGATCGCCGCCAATGAGGCGGTAGCCCGGCGTCTCAAGGAGCAAGACCTTCCATTGCTTTATCGCGTCCATGAGGGGCCGGATGCCGAGGCCCTGGAAGCCATCGCACCGTTCCTTCTCAGTCTGGGCTATCGCTTGCCCGTGAAACGGGAACCCATCACGCCTCTGGAGATCCAAAGGCTCCTTGAGGCTTGCCGCGGCAAGCCAGAGGAAAAAGTAATCAATCGTGTTTTGCTTCGCGCCATGAAACAGGCCCACTATCAACCGGAAAACATCGGTCACTTCGGCCTAGCTTCGATTTGTTACACGCACTTTACTTCGCCCATCCGGCGCTACCCCGATCTACTCGTCCACCGCATGCTGGATCGAGCCCTTCAGGGCAACAAGTTGAACCCCAGCGAGCGCGCCGAGCTTGAGAGATATTTGGAGGAAGCCGGCAAGCACACTTCCGAAAGGGAGAGGAATGCCATGGATGCCGAGCGGGAAATGGTGGATCTCAAGAAAGCCCAGTTCATGATGGACAAGTTAGGCGAAGAGTTTACCGGTGTCATTACCAGCCTGGCCAACTTCGGCTTTTTCGTTGAACTGGACCCCTATTTCATCGAGGGCCTCGTCCGTCTCTCCACATTGGCGGATGACGACTATCACTATTATGAGAAGGAATACGTCATCAAAGGCAGCCGCCACGGCCGCAAATTCCGCCTCGGCGACGCCGTGCGCGTGAAAGTCGTCCGCATCAACGCTTTCCGTAGCGAGATCGATTTTGAACTTATAACTATAGACCCATGCTAAAGAGTGGAGATCGGATTAGCGTTGCAATCCAGAATGCACTGGTGTCTCTTGCAGCTTACCTGGTGGGATATTATTTCACTGCTTCATTCCATGGAAGATCGTCGAGCATCGGGGGATTGTGGTCGTTAGTCTCGGGGATTGTAGTGCTTCAAGCGACATCCCGAGACACTTGGAAATCGGCGGTGCTCCGAGTGCTTGGAACGTTGATCGGAGCGATGCTAAGCGGCTTCTACCTCTATCTCTTTCCTTTCAGCCCCGTCGGAATGGCGGTGTCCGTCGGGCTTACTGTTTTATTGTGCCAGATGGTCGGAGTACCCGATCACGGTCGTTTGGCCGCCATCACTGTGGCGCTAGTCATGGTGATTTCGAGCGGCAATTCCGAGCTGTCTCCGTTCGCAAATGCGGCACTGCGCTTTATAGAATCGGTTATCGGTGCTGGGACAGCGGTGTTGGCGGTCCTGCTTTGGCCCAAGGCCAAAGAGGTCACGTAACGAACTCTCACTTATCGCTTGGTTCGACGTCCACCTCAGGAGTTCGCTTCTGCACGAGAGGAGTCGATTCTCACAGCAAGTGCGCGAACCTGACGCCGAATCTCCCGCTCGTCGGCGGTGGTGAGCACGCCGTCCCGCAGCACGATGCGCCCGTCTATGATGACCGTGCGCACGTCGGCTGCCTCCACGGCGTACGCGAGGTGGGACACCGGATCGTAGAGCGGCACCAGGTTATCCTCGTCCAGATCGATGATCACCAGGTCGGCGCGCTTACCCGGCTCAAGGGAGCCCACCAAGTGATCAAGCTTGAGCGCGCGGGCGCCACCGATCGTCGCCATCTCGAGCGCCGCCGCCGCAGGGACCGCCAGAGGATCGAGCCGCACACCCTTGTGAATAAGCGCCGCCGTCTGGATCTCCGCGAGCAGGTTGAGCGCGTTGTTGCTCGCGGCTCCATCGCTGCCGAGGCCTACCAGGACGCCGGCGCGAAGCATGTCGGGAACCGGGGCGACACCGCTGGCGAGCTTCAGATTGCTGCGCGGGTTGTGCACCACGCCCGCACGGGCCGCTGCTAAGAGGTCGATCTCTTCACCGTCGATCCAGACACAGTGGGCGGCGACCAGCCGGCTGTCCACGAGACCGAGGTTCGCCAGGTGGCGGATCGGCGAGCGACCGTAGCGGCGGCGAATGTCGCGATCTTCTTCCTGAGTCTCGGCCAAGTGCGTGACGACAAGAGTGTCGAGCCGCTCCGCGAGCGCGTGCAGGCGACGGTAAAGCTCAGGCCCCACGGTGTAAGGCGCGTGGGGTCCCAGCGCCGGTACGATACGGGAGTGACCGTGCCAGCGCGCAATGAACTGTTCGGCCTCGGCCAGGGTGCGGTCGCTGTTGGTGGCATCAGTAACGTCGAAGTGGGCGTTGGCCAGAACCCCGCGCATCCCTAGCGAATCGACCACTGCCGCAACTTCGTCTTCATAAAAATACATATCGCATAGCGTAGTCACACCGGAACGCAATAATTCGGCGACACCGAGGCGGCTCCCCCACCGGACGGTTTCGGGGTTGATGAACCGATGCTCCGCCGGCCACACGTGCTGCTCGAGCCAGGTGTGCAGCGGCAAGTCGTCGGCGAG
>DATDKN010000370.1:0-2506 GCA_036519995.1 Terrimicrobium sp.
ACGCCTTGCAGAACCCTGGAGATCCGATTCTCATTCCTACGCATCTGCCGAGCAGAGAAGTCGACTACGAATGCGAACTCGCTGTCGTGATCAAGAAAGCTTGTAAGAACGTGTCCCGGCGAGACGCCTTCCGTTTTGTCCTGGGCTACACCTGCGCCAATGACGTTAGCGCGCGTGATTGGCAGAAACAGAAAGGTGGCGGCCAGTGGAGTCGCGGTAAATCTTTTGATTCCTTCTGCCCTCTCGGACCTTGTCTCGTAACTACTGACGAGATTCCCGATCCGAGTGGGCTCGCGATCCGGACGATTCTCAACGGAGAGACGGTTCAGGATTGCAATACCGGCGACATGATCTTTGATGTTCCCGCCTTGATCGAATTTCTGAGCGGCAGCACCACGCTGCTTGCGGGCGCAGTGATACTGACCGGAACGCCTCACGGGGTTGGAATGGCCGCGGTTCCTCCGCGGTGGCTTGCACCGGGTGACATCGTCTCTGTGGAAATCGAAAAGATCGGAGCCCTTACCAATCCAGTGCAGTCCGAGCCAGAGAGTCGAAACGGCTAAGTCGATGCTTAGCCAGGGATTTGCATCCAAACCGTCGAGGCCCCCCGCGTGCTCGGGATGTCCGGCAGCGGCTCAGGCTCGAGAAAGCTCGGATTAGATCCAACACGAGCGCGTCCGAGCGCCTTGAGCTTGCCCGTGTCGAAGGTCGAGCAATTAGCTGAAAGCAAAATCATCGCGCCCGGAGAGGCACACGCGCACGCCATCTCGATGAGCCGTCCATAGTCGCTTTCCAGTCGCAAGATTCTGCCTTTGTGTCCTCTTGAGAAAGTGGGCGGATCCAGGACGATCCATTCGAATTTCTCGCCGCGCCGCGCAAACCTGGGGAGAACTTCGAGCACATCATCTGCAATGAAGCGGTGACATTTGGTGGAAAGCTGATTGAGAGCGAAGTTGCGGCAACCGCGGTCCAGCGCAGATCTTGCCAGATCGATGTTGACCGTTTCCGCTCCGGCCGCGGCTGCGGCTACCGAAAACGAACAGGTATAGCAGAAGAGGTTTAGCAACCTTCCCGAACAGCCGGCCCGAACTCGCCGACGATTCGCGCGTTGATCGATAAACAATCCGCATGAATAACCGGCCATAAAATCGATTTCATAGGATAGGCCCTCTTCGCGCGCGATGCCGTTGTGAGGGGGTGCCGCGTTTCCCAACGCCTCAGGCCGGTCATGCCTCCCGGGAGCTGTGACCAGGCGGCGCGCATAGGTTCTCCGGAGCGAAACTCCTGCCCGATCACACCAACGTGCGAGTTCATCTACGATCTCGAGGGGCGTTGTCACACTGCAGTGCGAGGCGATCGCTCCGTCGCCGAAGCGCTCGATTCGACATCTTTGCCCATCCGCGACACGATAGGCATCAGTGCCGGCACGAGCGAAATCCTGCGCCAGCGCAGGAGAAATCCATTTCATGTTTGCGTCGGAGAGTGGAAATTCTCGCCTATCAAGATCGTCTCGCCGGAGCCGTCTCTGTTGCCCTGCCAACCGTTATTTCATTCATCCTCAGCGCGGGAGCTGCCCGGCAGAATGTTCGCGAAGAAATTCGCGGACCTTACTTTGCACCTCCGCAGCTTTGGGCCCAAGCTCAATCAGGTGACCGGCTCCATCGACCGGATGAAATATCGCTCCGGGGATGCGAGCGGCCATGGCTTCGGATCCTGAGATCGGGATCAACTTATCCGCAGTGCCATGCACAATAAGCGTCGGAACGACGATTTGCTCGAGAGGAAGCTCACTTAACGTGCGGAGTTGTTGAAGATCGTTGCGAACACCAGGCTCCCTCGCGCTCGGCGGCACAAAGGTTCCGATCATACTCTCAAACCACTCCCGTTGATCGGATTGATCGAGTATGTACTCCACCAACCCCTCACGTTCGGCCTCGGGGGCGTCGTTCTCGGCCTGGACGATCCCGCCGAGCAGCTTCCGCGGATCCTTTTGCAAAGTCTCCATGGCTAGCCAAGCGCCGAAATCTCCTTCCAGCCGGTCGTTAACCAACTGTCCCAAGTCGATGCGTAACGTCTTTTCGTCGTGAGCGGAGATTGTTGTCGCTGGCGATAGCAGCACGAGAGCCCATACTTTATCCGCGTAACGTCCGGCGAAGTGCATCGCTGCCGGTGCTCCAAACGAGCTCGCCAGCACCGCCACCCGGGAAATCCCCATCGTCTCTATTAGTGCCGCCATGGCGTCGGCTTGCTCAGCGAACGATCGGCCGGTTGTTAATGGGGTGCGGAGATAGCCAGGGCGCGAAGGCGCCACCAGATGAAATTCCTCCTCAGCAAAGAGCGAACCTAGCAGCATTGCTTGATCGTAACCGCCCGGCGCGTCGTGAAACACCAGCAGCGTGGGACCTTCTCCACGATCGACATATTCTACCCTGCCCTTCTTCGTCTCAGCGAGTTCACTCACGGAATCGAGCGAGGCAAGTTCGTCCGAGCGCCACGAGGCAAACCA
>DATDKN010000371.1:0-2971 GCA_036519995.1 Terrimicrobium sp.
GCCAATTGGGCGGCGGCAGGCGTGGACTGCTTTTCGGGCGGCAGCGAGCCGACAGAATGGACCGCCAGTCCAGTACCAGCGACAACGGCAGCTATCGCAATTGCAGCAAGATATTTGATCCTCATGGCGATGGTTCCTCCATCGGCCCCACAACCGGACACTCTCTGAAATGGTTCCATGGCGCTGTTTGACCCTAGCCCTGGAACGCCTGCTTGCGCGCCGCCCGGATGGCATCCTCGTCAATCCGGTCGAGTGCGGCGAAATAGGCCCCGATCTATTCCGCGCCGCTGCAACAAGGGAGAACCGTGTGGGTCTATGTCAACACCAGCGCCGAGAAGTCAGGGAACGAAAGCTCCGGTCAAGACTTTGGAAGCAATAGACCGTCGCTCGCCGTTAACTACACGGCGCATGTCGCGGATAGCCAAAGGTCCCTGCAAGGACCCGCTGTTCTCAGAAACAAGCGCCGCGCAGATAGCCAAAAGCGGCGGTCTCCGGTTCCGTTCAGAATTGCCAGCCGTGCTCGCAAGCGGGAGAGCTGCGGGAGGGGTGGACGCCAATGCTGGCGCTTTCTTACCCGAACGAGGCTTCGTTATGCGCAACCGCATTGACATAGACCCCAAACACAGCCGAGCAATTGTTCAAGAGATCGGGGAGAGACTACGCGCGTTCCTG
Organism: Terrimicrobium sp.; assembly: GCA_036519995.1. Lineage (GTDB taxonomy): Bacteria > Verrucomicrobiota > Verrucomicrobiia > Chthoniobacterales > Terrimicrobiaceae > DASTFP01. The sequence continues at coordinate 673 of DATDKN010000371.1, forward strand.
AAAGAAGAGCCGGAACTCCCGGGGAGCCTTAGAACGCAAATCGACCGGCTCCGCGACTTGGAAGAGCAGTCACCATCAATCATTCCGACGGCTGAGCCTTGGGACAAGCGTCGCCGTTGAGCCGCTTTCGACAGCACAGCCGGCTCGGCCGAACATGGACGAGCAATGCCATCGGTGAAGCGCCGTGCGTCAAAAATTTTGAATGAGTACGGTGCGGCGCAATCCGAATTGATCGGCAAAGCCGTCGTGCTTACCGACGGAAAGGCAGGCAAAGTCAAGAACGTTTGGCTGGATGAATTGCGCGGGCTTCGGATTTCCATCGAAGGTCATGATGGAAGATGGCCAGTCTCCACACCCGAGGAGCAACAACATGACCCCACACATCGCCGAGGAATTTTCCACCAGGTTGATCGACTGGAGTCCCTTCGTGATCATGGGCAACACGATGCCGCCCCGAGATCCTGATGAAGACGAAGAGGACGAAGAGGAAGAGGACCGCGCCGACGAACCGCCGGTCGTGCGCGAGCCGGACGAAGACTAAAGCATGATGCTTTTAGGATTGGGCATAGCCTGAGTTTCGGAAATAGTTGGCGCATTGGGTGGGCGTAAATGCTCGGAGGATTTCGCCGATTGTGACGCGGCGGCCTTGCGCAACAAGTGCTTGAGCTTGGCGCAGAAGCGTAGCGGCAAGCCGATTGCTGCGAAGGCACGGCCGAAGGGTGAAAACGTTGTCGACCTAATGGATGCTCTGAAACGCAACATCGCAAACAAAGGCCGCAGCCGGACAAGAGGAAATGCTGCTGCCAATCAGCGGGAAGCACGCTGCGAAAGCTGAGGCCCGCGGCCTCGAGAGCCCGGAAATGAGCATGACCGGAGGATATCGCAACGAGACGAAAAAATAACTGCAAGGCATGGACTTCGGACGACGATGAGCGACTTCGGCGGCTCGTCGTCTCCAATTCCTCGCTCTCCAACATCGCGGACGATCTGGGGCGAACCGTTTCCGCAGTGAGGGCGCGCGCTCATGCACTTCGAATTGCCCTCGGGCACTCGCGGTTTATAAGACGAAGGCAAACTGATCAGGCCACGTCAGGCTGAAGGCGAAGGGGAAATGACCGACCTACGGGACGGCCGGAACATAGGCGCGGGTGCGCTGTTAACGGGTAAGCTTGGGTCATTCTGGATTTGCGGAAATGACAATCAGGGCTCTGGTCATTCTCGTTGCGATCTGCTTTTCAGCAAATGCCTTCGCTAAGGATAAGCTACCGAAGGTCGGCAACAAACCGCTGGTTCTAGTGAAGCCCAAAGAGCCAACGGGCTGCAAACTCGTCGGAACGGTCAAGGGCACCAAGCTGTGGGCTGGTGATTGCGTAGCGTCAGAGCTTAGGGGCGCGACACCCGCGACGGAAACGGAATCCTTGCCCGAGCAAGCGCCAACCGGTCAGAAACAGTAGAGCTGGGGCTCAAGGCGAAGAGGAAATGACCATGCCACGGCCTCAGCAATGGACCGAAGCCGAGGTGCATCGGTTGAGGATGTTGGCCAAGAGGAAAGTAAGCGCGGATAATATCGCAAAATCGCTCGGCCGCTACGTAGGGTCAGTAAAAACAAAAGCACGCGAATTGAATCTGATCCTCTCCAGGAAGGTGAAGGCGAAATGAAGGCGCCGGCCGCTGATAAGCGAGTCAACGGAACGAATCCGGGTCGCGGATGGTTGTTTCCGCGGAGATCGAGATGTCCGATCACGAACGCGAGATTTACCGCAGCGAGAACGGCGACAGATGGTTGCTGTGTCGCGACGACAACGAACGTGTTTTCGTCTTACACAAAGCTAACGTGTCTTCCGGCGGAGCGGTGACGAAGATCGAACTCGGAGACTTTCTCGGAAGAGGCAAAGCGGGCCCCGAGCATCAAGCGCTCGCCCGCCTGATCGGCAGTCTCGTCGACTAGGACTGCTCCGGTGGCTGCTCATGCGACCTCGGGGATGGCGAAATGACAAGCCACGACATTCCGACCTTCCTTGCCATCCTTTTCTGCGTACTAGTAGCGACAGCGCTCACCGGGTGGCTTTCATTGAGGGCAATCGAGTAAAGGCGAAGCGGAAATGAGCGAGAACGAGAAAAGCACTGATCCCGGTCTCTCTGCCGTAGAGCGAAAAGAGCTCAGAGGTCGCGAAGCAAAAGAGGCGGTCGCCGATCATGAAGCGGCTCAGCAGGCGTTCCATGAAAACCGTGAGCGCCTGCGGGAAGAGCGCTTGGCACGGGAGGCGGCCGCGGGGCCGATGCTCTATCCTGCGCCAGA
>DATDKN010000372.1:0-10699 GCA_036519995.1 Terrimicrobium sp.
GGCAGCCGAGCGCGGGAAGGGGTTGCTTTCACCAGTTGTGCTAACACCAATGGGGTTGCTCCAGCGCGCCGCCGGTGACAAGATCGCGGGGCGCCTTGATGCACTGTTAGCGTGGACCCAGGTGATCTCCGAAGTCGCCGCCGAAAGCTTTCCCCTGCTCCTCTCGGGTTTTTCCGACTATCGCGCTTTGGCATCCCGAATTGGGCAGTCGTTGCGAGAGCTTTGCGCCCTGTTGGCTGAGGCGGGGCTCACCCCTGTTTCCGCCCACGCCCGATGCCTTTCATCATCTCAGGAGGATCGATGGAAGGAGCTGAAATCCCTGTATGAACAATACCTGAATCGCCTGGCCGCTGCCGGATTGGAGGACTCCGACGCTGCACACATCAGGGTGGCGAAGATGGGGATCATTCCGGAGAACATTGGGCATGTGATTGTTGCAGGAGTTCCGGACCTCAACCCGATTACGGAAGCCTATCTGCGCATTCTTGAGTCCGCGGACGTTGCGGTCACCGTCTTGATCGACGCGCCAGACTGTGAACTGGAACAGTTCGACGCTTGGGGAAGGCCGGACCCGAAAGCCTGGTCGCAGCGATTCCTCCCGCTGCGTCTCGAAGACTTTGTGGTCGCCGCCGACCCGGTGTCAGAGGCGCAAATTGTTGCCCGTTTGATCGGGTCAGCTGCCGTTGGGGTTTGCGTCGCCGATTCTGAACTCGTTCCTTTTCACCTCCGCGCGATGCGCAAGCGGGGTCTGAAACCCTACGATCCTGCAGGCAAATCGTTGGCGCCCTTCGAGTGTGCGACCTTGGCGAGACTTTGGCTGGCCTTTGCTTCGAATGGTCGAGTCAGTGAACTTCGCACCCTCCTGGAGCATCCGGTTTTCTTGCGCCTGCTCTGTCGCGAATCGCATCAGTCTCCCACCGCCGTCCTTTCAGCTCTCGACGAGTTGCAGACGAAGATTTTGGTCGAGACCTTGGATGACGCGGTCGCGTTTATCGATGAAGGCGGCTCCAGCGCTTCGTCGACGCGGGGCCTGATCGCCGCGGTGGAGAAGCTCAGACGAACATTCGGCGCGTCCGGATCACTCGCGGGTTTGTCTGAATTTCTTCGGACCGTCTATTCCGGGAGAGAGGTGGCTGCGGGTTCCGCCGAGGGGGAGGCGCTGGCTGCGCTTGCGAGCCTTCTGAGTACGGTCCTGGATTCTCCACTCGGCCAGCCAGATTTTGCCGAGCAGATTTTTTGCGAGGAAATGAAAAACCTGGCCGTGTTCGGGCCGCATGATGAGGGCGACATCGACTTGAATGGATGGCTTGAGGCACAGTGGCTGCCGAATTCTTCCTTGATTGTTTCGGGGTGCACTGAAGGCGCGCTGCCCGCGCGAATTGCCGGCCATCCATTTGTTCCGGATTCAGTGCGGGCCGACTGGCATCTCCACAATAACCTCGAGCGATTCGCGCGCGATACATACGTGCTGCACTGTCTTCTCGCGGCGCGTCAGTCGGGCACCGTAAGGTTGACGTTGTGTCGAGTAGGAGCGGACGGAGAACCTGCCAAACCCTCCCGTTTGCTCTTCCGCTGTTCTGATGCCGAGCTGATTGCGAGGATCCGCAAGGTCTTTGAGCCAATTGCTCCTTTGCACACCTCCAAAGCTCGCGAACGGGCATGGCCTCTGGAAATTCCAGCACGTCCGCCTCCGAGTAGCCTTCGAGTAACAGCGTTCCGCGATTACCTCCAGTGCCCCCTACGGTTCTACCTCAAGCACGTCTTGGGTATGAGAAGGTTCGAGTCTCCAAAGGTTGAAATGGATGCCCTCGACTTTGGTAGCGTGTTTCACGAGACGCTGGAAGCTTTCGCCCGAGAAGAAGCGATTCGCGATAGTTCAGATTTTCGCGAGATTGAAGCCTATGTTCTAACCGAGCTTGATGCCATTTTCTTGAATCGGTTCGGTCGACGGCTTTCATTGCCGTTGCGCGTTCAACAGGAGGGGTTGCGGGCACGACTTCGCCAGTTTGCCAGAATTCAGGCTCCAGAGCGCCGCGCCGGCTGGCGCATTCGCCATGGAGAACTGCGGTTCGAGGAAGAAAACACGCTTCACCTCGCGGGCCTGCCGATTGTAGGTGCGCTTGACCGAGTGGATGTTCACGAGGAGACTGGCCAGCGGAGAATTCTCGATTACAAGACCTCCGCCAAACGCAAGTCAGCCAGAAGCATACACTTCGATGCCGCCTTTGGGGCTCGGGAAATGGTTCAGTGGCGTGACTTGCAGCTTCCTTTGTACCGGGCGCTCGCAGAGTTCCTCTGGCCCGGCGAGCCGCTTCCGCCACTCGTCGGATATTTCCTGTTGCCCGAACGGATCGAGGAAAGTGGCATCGACCAGCTGATCCTCGACGAAGCTTTGTTCGCTTCGGCGAAGGCCAACGCCGAGATGGTGGCCGAGCGGATCAGTCGCGGGATCTTTTGGCCTCCTGGCGAGGTCGAGTTTGATGACTTTGCCAATCTCTTCCTTGGAGAAGATCCGGAGAAAACAATTAGCGAAAAATCCATAGGATTCCTATGCGGCAGAGTCTTAATCGACACACCGCTTGCGTCGTAGCCTAGACCCGCGGGGCGGCGATTCGGAGCGACAAATCCTCGGCAGCGGCGCGCATTAGCGACGATGTGCTCATCGGCGGGGTGCGTTCGGCGTGGCACCCTCTAAGGCGTGCCCTGGGGGAAACTGCCACTACACAAGCAGGCCCACGCTTACCCATCAGAAAATCCCGCTCAGTTAAGGATTGACGTACCAGGATTGATTCAGCGCCAAAGGCGCGGCTTCATATCAGGACGCACACTTGTCGCTTGACCGAATTACTTCGCGCAGGCGCCCTTCTCACGCGCGACGACAGAAGGCTGGGTTTTTCGGGCGTGCTGCTGGTTCTGGGGGAGCAGCGTCTCCGCGTGTAATTTCCGGCGTTCGGGCCGGAAAACCTCTGTTCGGCGAGACGCCGAATACTACACGCGGGACGCGTATACCTTCTCAGACCATTCTCTCGAGGCTCACCCGAATCCGACTCGCCCCGAGTTACTCAGATAGCGGGAGACGTTGTCACGCAATCAGCCTACCCCTCGTTTGGGTTAACCAACTCTAAAGCATGACCATGACGATCGCGCTTGCTAAGAGCAGCGCCCCAGCAAGACGAAGAACGAGAATGTGTCGTGGCAGCGTCGCTTCTCGGCTGCCGAGCCATCGCGCCGTCGCCCAGGCCAGGACGACGCTGAGAACACATCGCGAACTGTAGACGATGTTCACCGCGGTGGCGTCGCCGGAGAATCGGATCGCCACCGCCATGACCAGGTTTTGCGCACCGAGAATCAACGCGCCGAACACCAGCGCGTTGCGAGCAATTCGCGGCGAATTGACTAGCTGACGGAAGCCCACGGCGGGCACATAGAGGCAACACGTAAGTATGCCAACAAACGAGAACATCACCGCGACGAAGGTGACGACTCCCATCTCGACAGCCCAGTGCTGGATAAGTGTATCAGTGAGAGCAAAGGCGAGAGCCGCAATCAGCGAATAGAGGGCGGTCTTTGCGGAATGGCGCCTCCAAGCTTCGGTTCGGGGCTGTGCGCCGGTGACCAGGAAAATGCCGCAGGTGCAAATCGCCGCGGCCACCCACCATTTCACGCCGACAGGATCTCCGAAGAGAAAGCTGGTAATGAAGGCAACGAAGATAACTTTTGCTCCCAGCAGGGGGGTCGCTACGGAGACGTCTCCTTGGCGAAGGGCTGCAAAGGTAAAAAGTTGGCCGGTAAAGAATGCTCCCGCAGCCAGAATCGGCTTGTAGCTATCGGTTAACATCCTAGTGACATCCGCGCCGAACCAGAAGGGCAAAAACAGAATCGACATCGCCATGTTGGCGGCGAAATTGACCTGCCAGACGGTGGCGCCCGCACTCAGCGCACGTTTGGCGCAAAGTGCACCGATCGTGTAAACGACCGCGCATCCGAATACCGCCAGCAGTGGCCAAGAAGTAAACATTACCGATCACCCGGCGCGGACCGTTTACGGCACCTCGCTGGGATCATCCGCGGTTTGTTTCAGGTTAAGTTCGAGCTTGTAAGCCAACGAAATGAACAGCGCCTGACATAGGCACATGGTGTTCGTTAAAGAACGGAAACCAAAGGCATCGCCTTCCTTGACGAGAAGGAGCACGCTCGCAAAACGCGCCAGCGGTGATAACTGACTGTCCGTAATCACCAGCGCTCCAGCCTTGTTGTGACTGGCCATGCGGGCGCAATACTGGGTCTCTTTTCCGTATGGAAGGAAACTGATTGCTACCAGTGCATCTCCCCGGCGGATGCTGCTGATCTGCTCGCGATACATGCCTCCTAGCCCAGGCGCAAGGATTACCCGCTTGCGGGTGTGCTGCAGGGCGTAGGCGAGATAGGAGGCCGGAGCAAACGAACGACGCACCCCGGCGATGTAAATCGTCTTCGCCTTCACGAGCAGCTCCACCGCCTCATCAAAAGCATTTGCCTCAAGCCCGGTGGCCAGCGCCGCCAAGCCCTGCCGACTCCCGTCGATGAACTCGCGGGCGATCTCTGACCCTCGCAGCCTCCCCCGATTGCTCTTGATCAGCTTGCGAACGCGCTGCTGATAACTCTGAACCGGCGCCACCTGCTCGGTGTAAGCGCGCCGAAAGATCGCTTGGAGTTCGCTGAAACCTGAAAATCCGAAGTGCTTTGCAAAGCGCACCACCGCCGAAGGATGGACGTTACACGCTTGAGCAATGTCGCCTACCCGGTCCATCATGACTCTCCCACGATGTTGCTCGATGTAGGTCGCAATTCTTTTCAGCTGCCGGGGCAATGAGTCGTAGGCTGCCGCAATCTTATCAATAACTTGCTCAACACTCAGCTGCGCCATTTCCTTTTCTGGCAGGCTATGCCACCTGGATGGAGAATCCAAGCAAAATAGAAATAAAATTCTAAATATTAAATCTCCTACAATTTTTATTGCATTTAGAGGGGAGGGGCGGTATTTTCCTAGTCTCATCTCGATGAAAAGTTGCACCTTGGGCTTCCGGAACCATGATCGCGAATGCGTTCTCACGCATCAAGAGGCTTGCGCACTCTCTCGGACGCGGCGAACATGGGGAGGTCGGAGAAGTCAACTCCTGGCGGGAAAGCACGCGTTCCCTGGGGAGCTTTAAACAGCAATTCTCCGAAACAGTCGCAGCGATGAAAAATTCCACCCCCTTTGCCTCAGGACGCAAGCTTGATGTTATTTGCCTTGGCCGACTTGCTGTTGATCTCTACGCGCAGCAGACTGGTGCACGTCTGGAGGACGTGAGCACTTTCTCCAAGTATCTTGGGGGCTCCTCCGGGAATATCGCCTGCAACTGTGCCCGGCTCGGGTTGAAGTCCGCCATGCTGACGCGCGTGGGCGACGATCACATGGGGCGTTCCCTGATTGAGACTCTGGCGCGGGAGGGCTGCGATATCAGCCATGTGGTCAAGGATGAGAATCGTCTGACGGCGCTGGTCTTGCTTGGGCTGAAGGACCGGGAGACCTTCCCGTTGGTATTTTACCGCGAGAACTGCGCGGACATGGCCCTCGACCCGAGCGACTTTGACGAGGCCTTTGTCGCTTCGAGCAAAGCGCTCCTGATCACCGGCACGCATTTTTCCACCGCGCAGGTCGACAAGGCAAGTCGGCAAGCGCTGGAGTATGCCCGCCGCAATGGCGTTCGCACTATTTTGGACATTGATTACCGGCCAGTCCTCTGGGGGCTTACTGCCAAGGCTGAGGGTGAGGTGCGCTATGTCTCCTGCGAGGGAGTCACCAAACACTTACAAGGCATCCTGCCGCTCTTTGATTTGGTAGTTGGGACCATCGAAGAATTCGAGATAGCGGGCGGCCAACAGGACCTCATCGCGACACTGCGAGCGGTGCGCCAAGTGACCGAAGCGACTCTGGTCGTCAAGCGCGGGGTCCTCGGTTGCTCGGTCATCGAAGGTGAAATTCCTGCCTCTATCGATGAGGCACCGACTTTTGCCGGCGTTCAGGTTGAAGTGCTCAATGTGCTCGGGGCCGGTGACGCCTTCATGTCCGGTTTTCTGAGCGGGTGGCTTCGGAGTAAGGATTACGAAGAATGCGCTGCCCGCGGCAATGGCAGCGGCGCCCTGGTCGTCTCCCGGCATGGTTGTGCTCCGGCGATGCCGACAGCCGTCGAGCTTGACTACTTTCTCAAGAAGGCCGCCGAGGAGCCCGAGCGGGTGCGCCGGCCGGACCATGACCCAATGCTGACCCATTTGCATCGTGTAACGGTGCCACGCCCACGCTGGGAAGAGCTTTACATCTTTGCCTTCGATCATCGTAGCCAGCTTGCAGATTTGGCGCGCAAAGCTGGCGCGAGGGAGCAACGAATTCCCAAGCTCAAGGAATTGCTCGTGCAAGCTGTCGCCTCGGTCGAGCAGGAGAGGCCCGAGTATGCGGGTAAGCTCGGCATCCTTGCGGACGAAACCTACGGTCAGGACGCGCTGAATGCAGCCACTGGACGAGGCTGGTGGATCGGGCGTCCCGTGGAGCTCCCGGGCTCCAACCCGCTCAAGTTCGAACATGGTCGCTCCATCGGGACCAACCTCATTTCCTGGCCCAATGAGCATGTCGCCAAGTGCCTCGTTTTCTATCATCCGGATGACCCGGCCGAGCACCGCTTCGAGCAGGAAGCTCAAGTGCAAGCGCTCTTTGAGGCCACGCGAGTGAGCGGGCATGAGTTGTTATTGGAGGTGATCCCGCCCAAAGATCGAATGCAGCCCGACACCGTTTACCGCTCGCTTGATCGATTTTACGATCTCGGCATCAAACCGGAATGGTGGAAGCTTGAGTCCATGAGCGGTGACCAGTGGCGGTTCATCGACGAGGTGATCACCCAGCGCGATCCGAATTGTCGCGGGGTGCTTCTGCTTGGCCTAAGCGCGCCGGTCGAACGATTGGCGGAAGGGTTCAGGCAGGCGGCACGATCGAAAACTTGCCGCGGCTTTGCCGTCGGACGGACCATCTTTGAGAAACCGAGCTTTGCGTGGCTCTCCGGGGAGATCGATGACAAGAGCGTAATCGAGCGCACGCGAGAGACTTTCGAGAGCTTAATTAATCTCTGGCGGAAGGCGCGCGAGGAAAGCACCGGGCCAGCCAGGACAACCACCCCGATTATTGAGGAGTATGCAGTATGAATGAGACGATGACTATCGCAGAGAACCCGAGTATCGCTAAACGCGGCACGGTGCGCCTGACCGCGGCGCAGGCCCTGGTCCGCTATTTGTCTGGCCTGCGCACGCGAGTCGAAGGGCCTGGAGGCGATGAGGTCGTGCCACTCTTCGGGGGAGTATTCGCGATTTTTGGACACGGCAATGTGGCTGGTCTAGGAGAGGCACTTTACCAATATCGTGACAAGCTGCCGACCTATCGCGCACACAATGAACAGGCGATGGCGAACGCTGCGATCGCTTACGCGAAAGCGCACTTTCGACGCAGGATGATGGCCTGCTCGACTTCCATCGGACCCGGAGCCACCAATCTTCTCACTTCCGCGGCGCTGGCGCACGTCAATCGGCTTCCAGTTCTATTGCTTCCCGGGGATATCTTTATTTCTAGAGACCCGGATCCGGTCCTTCAGCAAGTAGAATCGTCGGGGGACGGGACAATCTCCGCCAACGATTGTTTCCGGCCGGTTTCGCGCTATTTCGATCGGATTGTTCATCCTTCCCAATTGCTCACGGCCCTTCCACGAGCGGTGCTTACGCTTACCGATCCGGCGCTCTGCGGGCCGGTGACCCTCGCGTTGCCACAGGATGTGCAGGCGGACGCCTTCGACTATCCGGCCGAATTTTTCGAAACTCCGGTGGTGGAATTTCGAGCGGTGCCACCCACCGAAATCGAGTTAGCGGCGGCGACGCGCGCGGTCATTGCGGCGAAGCGGCCAGTGATCATTGCTGGAGGCGGCGTCCTCTATGGCGGAGCATGCGGAGCGCTGCGCGAGTTTTCCGAACGGCACGGCGTGCCGGTGTGTGAGACACAGGCAGGCAAGAGTTCGCTACCGTGGGATCATCCGCTCCAGTTGGGCTCCGTGGGCGTGACCGGATCCACCGCGGCGAATGCTCTCACCAGCGAAGCGGACTTGATCCTCGCTGTGGGTACCCGTCTTCAAGACTTCACGACCGGGTCAAACTCATTGTTCCCGAAGGCGAGGCTGGTCTCGCTCAATGTAAATCCCTTTGATGCGAGCAAAGCTCGTGGCATTTCCTTGCAAGCGGACGCTCGTTTGGGCTTGGAAGCGCTCAGCAAATCGCTGCCGCGCTGGCAGGCGGAGGGTGAATGGACCGAGCGCGCCAAAAAGGAGGCCGATGCCTGGCGCGCCACCGTGGACAAGATCACGCAGCGCCGCGAACTCGCCGCTGGTGAGCTGCCCTACGATGGGGAGGTTATCGGTGCCGTGCAGCGTTCGAGCGCGCAGTCCACTTCCAGCGACATCGCGGTTTGCGCTGCGGGGACGCTTCCCGCCGAGCTTCACAAGCTTTGGCGCACTTCGACACCCGGCGGCTATCACATGGAGTATGGCTACTCCACCATGGGTTACGAGATCGCGGGTGGCTTGGGGGTCAAGATGGCCCGACCGGATCGCGAAGTTATCATCATGGTGGGCGACGGCAGTTATCTGATGCTCAACAACGAGATCGCGACGTCCGTGATGCTCGACAAGAAACTGGTCATTGTGCTCCTGGATAATCGCGGCTACGGCTGCATCAATCGCCTTCAGCAAAATTGCGGAAGCAAACCCTTCAATAACATGCTGGAAGATTGCCTCCAATATGGTGACGGCGCGCCGAATATTGATTTCGCCGCGAATGCGGCTTCGTTAGGCGCGCTCTCCGAGAAGGTGGCCAATATCCCCGAGCTGGAGGCCGCTCTCCAGCGGGCACGAGCAGCCAAGCGCACCTACCTTATCTGCATCGACACCGACGACACGCGGACAACCAACGAAGGTGGCTGGTGGTGGGAGGTCGCCGTCCCGGAGGAGTCTCCCAGTGAATCCGTGCGGAACGCCCGGGCTGCCTACCTTCGCGGAAAAGAAAATCAGAAACGCTAAGCAACAGCATGAATTTGGTCGTCAAACCTAAGAGAAACTCGCCAGAAATCGTCGCGGTGACGCCGGAGTCCGCCGGCTGGAAATATATTAGCTTTTCTGCTCATCGGCTCGCTCCCGGAGAGGCGTTGACTTTCTCTGATTCCGCAAACGAGCTTTGCGTCGTTGTCCTTACAGGAATAGTCTCTGCCCAGGCCGAAGACTTTACCTGGAAAGAGATTGGTGGACGCATGAGCGTCTTCGAAGATGCCTCGCCGTACGCGGTCTATCTGCCCCCACGGGCTAAGCTTAGCGTAACCGCGAAGACCGAGGCGGAACTCGCGGTCGCGGGCGGTCCCGCCGAGGGCAAACTGCCGGTGCGTTTGATCGAGCCGGCTGCTATCAAGCGGAGCGTTCGTGGAAAGGGATCAAATACACGTTACGTGTGCGACATTCTTCCGCAGGATGAACCTGCCGAGTCGGTGCTCGTCGTGGAAGTGCGCACCCCGGGCGGACATTCCTCGAGCTATCCGCCGCACAAGCACGACATCGACAATGTGCCAGCTGAGAGTCTCCTGGAGGAGACCTATTACCACCGCATCAATCCTCCGCAGGGATTCGTTTTCCAGCGGGTCTATAGCGATTCGCGTGATCTTGACGAGTCGATAGCGGTCGAGGATCGCGACGTCGTGCTCGTCCCCCGTGGCTATCATCCCGTCGTCGTCCCACACGGATACGAATCTTATTATTTCAACGTCATGGCAGGCCCGAAGCGCGTCTGGCATTTCTATAACGACCCCGCCCATGAGTGGATTTTGAAAGCTGCCTGAGACGAGTTCCGAATCAAAACTTAGAGATTAGCTGTTATGCCAACGAAAACCTTAGAAAAGAAAGAAACGCCCGCGACCGGTCCGACACCGGGTCGTATCGAGCACTTCATCAACGGCAAGCACGTGCGTGGGGGCGGGCGAACTAGCGATGTATTCAACCCGGCGACCGGCGAAGTCACCGCCAAGGTGGCCCTGGCCTCGAGCGCTGAAGTGGACGCCGCCGTGGCGGCGGCGCGCGCGGCCTTTCCCGCCTGGTCGCAGCTGTCATCCCTGCGGCGTTCGCGCATCCTGTTTCGATTCAAGGCGTTGATCGAAAAGCACCACGACGAACTTGCCGCGATGATTACCCGTGAACACGGAAAGGTCTTCTCCGACGCCAAGGGCGAAGTTGTCCGCGGGATGGAGGTTGTCGAGTTTGTCTGTGGCATTCCTCACCTTTTAAAGGGTCAGTACAGCGAGGAAATTGGCGGCGGCATCGATAATTGGAGCATGCGCCAGCCGCTCGGAGTGGTCGCGGGAATCACGCCGTTCAACTTTCCGGTGATGGTGCCGATGTGGATGTTCCCGGTCGCGCTCGCTTGCGGAAATACCTTCGTCTTGAAGCCCTCGGAGCGCGATCCTTCTCCCTCCTTGAGGATGGCGGAACTTCTCAAGGAGGCCGGGTTGCCTGACGGCGTATTTAACGTCGTGCAGGGCGACAAGGTGGCCGTCGATGCCCTCATCGAACATCCCCAAGAGGAGGCGCTTTCCGTTGTCGGTTCGACG
>DATDKN010000373.1:0-7704 GCA_036519995.1 Terrimicrobium sp.
GATGAGCTGCTCCGGGCGATCCTTGATGTCGCCCGGCGGGTCATTCTCGCCGAGGCCGCGTCGCTCTTTTTCGTCAACCAAGAGACCGGTGCCGTTGAGCTGGCCATTAGTTCGTTTGCCGAGGGTCAATTTGTTCAACCAAACATCTCCGTCCCGCCGGGCAGAGGCATTGTCGGATGGGTGGTAACCCATGCACAGACCCTCCTCATCCCGGACGCTTATGAGGATTCTCGCTTTTACAAGGAAGCCGACCAGCAAACTGGTTTTCGAACACGTTCAGTCCTCTGCGCACCGCTCATGCGTGACGGCGAGGTCATCGGCGTTCTCCAGATTCTAAATCCCCGCGACAAGAAGAGCTTCGACGAACAGGAACTCGAAGGCTTCACCGCCTACGCAAACCTGACGGCCACCGCGATCGAGAAGTTACGCGCTCTCGAGCGTATGCGCGCTCAGGAGCGGGTCGAGCGCGACCTGGCCATCGCCTGCGACATTCAGCGAGAGCTCCTCGCGCGCGCGATTCCCGTTCGGATCCCCGGTGCGGTCTTTGCCGCCCATAATCAGGCCGCTTCCAACGTGGGCGGCGATTTCTATAACGTTTTCGTGCGTAGTCCCGATGAAACATATTTTGCGATCGGGGATGTCTCCGGCAAAGGCATCTCGGCCTCGCTTCTGATGGCGCAGACCCTTAGTGCGATGCAGTTCGTTTTTGCAGCGACGGCCAGCCCCTCGGAGGCACTCACCAAGTTGAACGCCACCCTCAACGAGCGGATCGTCCGCGGCATGTTTGTTACAACGATTGTCGGGCGCATCATCCCCTCGGCGAACCGCATTGAGCTAGCCAGCGCCGGGCACTGCAAGCCGCTCGTCGTGCGAGGAGACGGCTCTGTTCACGAAATCGAAACGCAAGGATCCCTGCCTCTGGGTATCCTGCCAAAGGTGAGCTATCGGCAAGGCAAGCTGGAACTCCAACCGGGAGATTGGCTCGTTTGTTTCACAGACGGATTGTCGGAATCCCGGGATCCGCTAAGTGATACGTTTTTCGAACCGAAGATCATCACGTCACTTGAAGGTAGGAAATTCTTGTCGCCCCAGAATATTGTCGACCATCTGATCGAATGCGAGCGCCGGCATCGGGGGCCCGGCCGGCAGGCCGACGATCTTACGATTCTGTCCGGAGGCTTAGCGTGAAAACCAAGTTTGCCTTCACCAGCCATTCGGGCCGTATGGCGGAAGTGCGTCACAGCGCCAGGTTGTTTCTTAAGAAATGTAGTTTCGACGAGTCTTCGATAGAGCTTCTCGTGTTGGGCCTGGACGAAGCCTGCACCAACATCATCCGGCACGCCTACGGCCACGACGAAAAGCCAGTTCGCCTGGAGATGGAACGGCTGCACGATCGCGTCCGCTTTGTTCTCCGCGATTACGGACGGGCTTGCAATCCGCAGGGCATCCGCAGCCGCCCACTTGAAGAGGTCCGACCGGGCGGCGTCGGTGTATATATTATTCGCCAGGTTTTCGACTATGTAAAATATGAGCCGTGTCGACGTGGCACGAGACTTGTCCTCGAGAAACGATTTGCTACCCCGGAAGTTCTTTCCAACGGAGAACGCTAATTGGAGTGTCCGCCTGCTCTTCCGTTCTCGGCATCATAAGAGTCCCACTAGCAGCTTGGCTTTTGCGCCCAGCGTAGGGGGCGGCGAGGTCTCACGTTGCCGCAGACGCAGTCGCCCGAGGCCTGCGCAGGCCGGTCCTGGGGTCCCGGCCTTTGGGTCCTCAATCCGTTCTAACGCTCGGAGTTTCGTGCTTCTCCGGGTAGTGATCGTCGCAATGAATTTCAAAAATATCGACCGAATCATCAGTCGCGAAGAATAAGGATCCGGATTGGCGCTCGAGCTTAAAGAAGTATCTCGACTCGCCCCCGCCACATCCAACCGCGTCAGCCGGTGCACGCATGATGTCGGCCAAGAGTCGTAAGCCCGCCGGATTTCCCGAAATATAAATGGCACGTTTCCCAGAGTGTGTCTTCCCGGTAAGAACTCGCACCGCGCCGCGGAGAGTCTGGTTTTCACCAAGAATTTCATCAACAGTTTTCATCTCGCTTACCTCCCTTCCAAACCAATAGACCGAAGCGCCTGCTCCGGAAAGTTATTTTTGAATCGCAGGCAGCTCCCGCATGCGAGCTTAGATTTTGCGCCGAATGGTAAACAAGTGACTGTTGAAGGGAGTCCAGCCCCACATCGGTCGGACCTCGATTTGAAGACCTTCTTGTCTGAAAGGAAGCGCGACCTCATCGCGAGTCGGAAAATTTTTTCCTTGCACCGGAATCCATCGGGTAAAATGGACAAACCATTCCTCGGCCTTGGTCGCGGCGAAGCGCCAATTCGGCTCGTTCAACGCGAGCCGAATCAAAGCGACTCCCTGCGGAGCGATGCTCGCCGCGATTTTCCGGAGCAGTCGTTGTTGATCGTTATCGCTAAAGTAATGCAGCACATCGAGCATGACGACATTCCCGCAGTGCTCGGAAAAATTGATTGCATTCCCTGCGCGAAAGCTCTCCCCGTTTCCAGAAAGAACCGTCTTCGCAATCTCGATTTTTTCCTCGTCCACGTCCCAGCCGACAAGAGGAGCGCAATGTCCGCTGGCGCGCAGATAAGCGGCGAGAAGGCCCATGCCGCACCCGAGATCGAGCAAGGGAAGTGTCGACTTGCCCAGAGCTTTCGCCACCGCCGGGTAGGCTGGGTCTAGCGTAATCTTGCCGATCGCGTAGTAGTAGAGGCGCGGCCAGCGCTTGTAGAGTCCGGCGGCCTGTCGAACCAACGAGCTCATCGTCGGACCATCCGCCCGGCGGCTTGATGATAGGCCGGGAGCACCAACAATCCAAAAAGCCCCCACAGCATCGAGAGTAAGGCGCCTCCCAAGGAAATCGAGACCGCCTGCGCCGCCGGAACTCCCCACAGGTCTCCCAAGAGGGTCACAAACAATTGTTCGCGCACGCCAAATCCCCCCAGGCTGATCGGAAGCGCTGAGATGATGTCGACCGCTGGCATTAAGGCAAAGAACTCCACCATGGGAACATGAAGCCCAAACGCTCGCCCACTTAAGTAGAAGGTCGCAAAGTATGCCAGCAGCACCAGGATCGAAAGCAAGGACGCCACGAACGTCTGCCGCCAAGCGATGACAAACTGAAGATAAGTCTCGGTGAATTCGATGATAATTTTGCGGAGCGGAAAACGCGGCGGTAACCGGCTGGTGAGCCCGCGTGCACTCAACAGAAAAGAAACTCCGAGCAAAAGCACAACCAAGAGAAGATAAGCGAAGACGCCCTTGATAAGGCCGGCAACGAGCGTGCTGCGCATCAGCCAGTCCAATCGCCAGATCATGAAAACCGCGGAACAGAGAATCAGCGCGCCAAAGCCGCTCATTCGATCCATCAGCACCGATAGCAGAGCCGCCGTTTTCGGTTGACCTTTCGCGACCAGCCAAACGACCTTGACTGCGTCACCACCAACCGCACCAACAAGAAAGGTGTTGAAAAAGAGCCCCACAAAATTAAGACGAAGAGTATCCCACGGGCTGATTGAAATCCCGAGCACGCGAAGAAAAATACCCCATCGGACGACGCTGATCAGATTACCCGCGCCAGCCACCAGGAAGCCCGCCATCAACCAGCCAGGATCTGCGGAGGTCAATATCTGCCAAGTCCGCATGCGAAAATCCTCCTTCCAGAAGATCCAGACCAGCAACGCTATGCTGACAAGCGACTGCAAAAAAATCGGAGTCCATTTCTTCATCGGGAGCATCGCGAACCACCGCTTCTAGCGAAGTGTTGCCGGCGAACCCAGCTGTTTGTCCTCAAAGAGCCTCGCGAATAGTTGGCCGTTTCCGTCATCTCTTGGCTTTTTTCCACCAGAGTTTCCGTTAGAGTACTTCCATGCCATCCGCGCGAGCCGAGTCGCCTGCTCCCGCCGCAGACCATCTTTCTGCGCGATCTTTCTCGCTGCCAGCGTGCTGGCAATATCTGAAGCAAATCTCCTGCCTGTTCTCCTTTTTTGCGATCGGTCTTATCGTAAGCCCAATCTGCGCGCTACTATCGCGCGGCTTCGGCAACCAGATTCCGCCGGCATTCGGCCAGCGCTTGATTCGCGGCTTGTTCAAGGCATGGCTGCAGGTCTCCTCCCGGATCGGAGTATTCGACATTAGGTTTCCTGACGCCGACAAGCTTCGGAACCTGCGAGCGACGGTGCTCGCCCCGAATCATCCGAGTCTCATCGATGCCGTCATCTTGCTTTCGATTGTTCCGAATACCGTTTGCATCATGCGCGCTAGCTTGATCGAAAGTCCATTTCTCGGCGGCGCTGCCCGACTGGCCGGCTTTGTTCCCAACGATAAGGGACCCATCCTCATCCGCCACGGCATCGAAAAGATCCGGGCAGGCGAAAATTTGCTAATCTTTCCAGAGGGCACTCGCACGGTGGCTCAGGCCATTAATTCTTTCAAGCATGGCTTCGCCTTGATTGCCAAGAAAACGGGCGCGCCGATTCAGACCGTCTTCATTGAACGCGAGGGACGTTATCTTTCAAAGGACCTTCCGCTATTATCTTTAGCGCGCCCCCCGTTCCGATTTCGACTGCATCTCGGGGAACTTTTTCGCGCTGCTCCAGACGAAAGTGCCCAGCAACTCTCGGCAAGACTGGAGCGTTACTTTCGCGAGCACCTTGAAAATACGGGCGAAGACATTCGCCTGGTCCGGCGCTCTTGAGTCCCCCGCCTGCGCTCGGCGGCCGTTCGCACCTGGTTATCCTGCCCAGTTACAATAGCGGTCATTTGCTAAGGCAAACCATCCTCACTGTCCTTGACAAATGGAAGCCGGTCTGGGTCGTCCTGGATGGCAGCACCGATTCGAGTGTGGCTGAAGCACACGCTCTACAACGAGATCAAAGCGAGTTGCGTCTCTTCTCACTGCCACAAAATCATGGCAAAGGTGGCGCGGCTCTCGTGGCGATGAAAGCAGCCCTGGAGGCGGGATTCTCGCATGCGCTTCTCATGGATGCCGACGGACAGCATTCCGCCGATCACGTCGTCCGCTTCATAGAGATGTCCATCGACCATCCTGAGGCGATGATCCTCGGTGTCCCGATGTTTGGACCGGACGCTCCTTCCGAGCGTGTGGAGGGACGCCGGGTCGGCAATTGGTTCGCCAATCTTGAGACGCTCTGGGGCGGCGTGCGCGATTCGCTTTTCGGGTTTCGAGTTTACCCGCTTGCACCGACCGTCACGATCATGGAGTCGATCAGAACGGCTCGGCGCTTCGACTTCGACACGGAGCTCGCCGTGAGGCTCTTTTGGGCAGGCGTTCGCCCAATTAACGAATTGGCGCCGGTGCATTACCCGGCGCGCGAGCTTGGTGGAGTCAGCCATTTCAAGTACCTTCGTGACAACTTGCTGCTTGCAGGAACACACACACGGTTGTGTCTTCTAATGCTCACACAGCTTTGGTCGGTTTGGAGATTGAGACACCAATGGAAACACGACACCTTGTCCTAGCCGGCCGGCTTGCGGCCATTACTGGGATCCTGGCGAGGCGGGGACGGCTCCGCGCGCTCTCGTGGGCGGTCCATGACTTTCTCTGGCTCTATCCCACTTTGCGAAGAAATTGCACCTGGCACGGCGAAGTTCTCACGCACTTTGAGACGCAGGAGCGCGCTGTCTGGCTGACTATTGATGACGGACCGGACAGCACTACTTCCGATATTCTGGACGTGCTTGCCAGACACAATGCCAAAGCAACCTTCTTTGGGATCGGTCGAAAGATCGCCGCGAACCCCTCGCTCTGCGCGCGAATCCTTGCCGAAGGTCACACACTCGAGAATCACACGCAATCGCATCCAGCGGGCTGGTGGTGGGTGATGCCACGGCCGTTGGTGCGACGCGAGATCGCGGGCGGCTTTGAGACAATCCTTCGCGCAACCGGACGGCCGCCGCGGTATTTTCGATCTCCCGTCGGCATGAACAACCTTTCGGTTCATCCCATTGCGTCAGAGCTTGGGCTAAGAGTAACGGGATGGTCTGCCGACGGGTGCGATGGATGTCCTGCAGCTCCGACCGCCATTGCTACCAGGATCATGCGCGCGATCTTCCCCGGTGCGATTATCCTCATGCATGAGAACGGAGGATCCCGACACGCGGTCGTGACAGTATGCCGAATTCTGGAAAAACTGGGTGAAGCGGGCTATCGTACGGTCGTTCCGCCCGAGAACGCCCTTCGTTAATGCACGGGCCTTTATCCGCCGAAAAACCGCACACGGAGCGCTGGGCGTACCGAAAGCTTTATTCAGCGAACATCTTCGCGCTGGCCACCAGAATCTATCCCTTCTTTCGCAGACCGGGTGCTCAAGCCCTCAGCCGAACAGTTGCCTGGACCTACGCCGTGACGCAGCACGCCATTCGAAGGATTGTCCGCGACAACCTCGCGCTCTTGCGCAAGGAGCCTGTCTCCGAAAAGGACGCCGTCTCGGTCTTCGTAAATTTTGGCGCAACCATCGCGGACTATGTCGCGGTGGGAGCGCTGCCGACTAGCAAGGCACTCTCCCTCTGTGCCGAACACGTAGGGATCGAACATCTTCAGGCGGCCACTTCTTCGGGTGAGGGCGTGATCGTCGCTACCGGCCATTTCAGCTTCTTTGAGTTTGGCGCTGTCGTCCTCGGTCAAATGGGTAAGAAGGTTACCATCGCAACACTTCGGGAACCGTCCGATGATCTCACCTCGTGGCGAGCTGCCTGGAGACGACGCTGGGGCACGGAAACTATTGCCGTCGGCGCAGACCCGTTCTCTTCACTTCAAGTCGCCAGAGCGATCGACGAGGGCCATTGCATGGCGATGCTCGCAGATCGGCCGATCTCAGAGCGAGGCGTCCCGTTCGATCTGCCCAATGGCCGAACAATGCTTTCCTCCTCGCCCGCGCTCCTCTCGTGGATGACCGGATGCAAGATTCTACCTGTCGTTGTCACCCGCCTGTCGAATGGAGGCTATCGAATTACGGCCAAACCTGCCGTCGCAGCGCACCGTGTTCCCCATAACGAGCGCAATGCGGAGATTGCGCGCTGCACCCGCGCTCTTGGAACGGCGCTCTTCGAGGAGATCCAGCGTGCGCCACTGCAATGGTACCAATTTGTCCCGGTTGGCCTCTGAGGCAGCTGCTGCTGCTGCTGCTGCTGAGCGCCGTATCCGTTCTCCAATCGCAAGAACTCCCTTCCAAGGACGTGGAGGCGCTCCTCGCGCGTCTGGCGGAAAGCCGAGGCGGCTCAGGCATGCAGGCGAATTTCCGGGAAGAGCGCCGTCTCGCTCTGATGGAAAAGCCGGTCATCGAGACCGGCACCGTGTCCTTCCTTCCTCCAAACATGTTTCGACGGGAGGTTGACGGCGGCAGCTTGACGGTTTGCAACGGCGATACACTTTGGATCTTCTATCCGCAGTTTCGCGAAGTCGAAAAATACGCGCTTTCGTCCAATCGCCCGCTGCGGGAATCGATTGCGGCTATGACCTCGGGCTTCGGGCTTCAAGAGCTCGGCAAAAACTACAGAGTCCAAGCCTGGCAAATTGCTGACGGCTATAAGATCAAGCTCCAGCCAAAGACCTCCAGCCTGCGCAAAGCGGTCACGGAAATTCAGGTCGACATCTCCGATCAGCTCTACGCAAAGCGCGTGGAG
>DATDKN010000374.1:0-6738 GCA_036519995.1 Terrimicrobium sp.
GAGGACGTTTCTCGCGGCGCACCAACCCCGCTCTTGAGAACCGCTTCAGCGGCGTGCCAGCTTCACTTCGTCGCAACAGCTAGCAGCGTTTGAAAGTTAGGAGCCTGCGTTTCCCGGGAGACGACGCTGACCTCGATCTCAGAAAAACCTGCCTTTGCGAGAATTTCCTGCAGCTCGACCTCGGAAAAGCCGAGCCAAACGTGCGCGTACAACTCGCGGGCCTCTTCGTGACTATGACTCGCCAGGTCGAGGACGACGACGCGGCCTCCATCGCGGAGGATGCCGTGGGCGGCCGACACGGCTTTCTGCGGGCTGGAGGCATGATGGAGCGCCTGGCTGAAGAGGGCCAGGTCAACACTCCCATGCTCGATCGGCGGATCCTCAATGTCACCGAGACGATACTCGAGATTCTTGCAACCATGTTCGCGCGCAAGGTTCGAGCCGAACTCAACCATCTTTTCTGAGTTGTCGATGGCGATCACCTTCTTCGCCCTCCGGGCGAGCAGTTGCGACAAGGTGCCTTCGCCCGCGCCCAGATCCGCGATCACCATGGCCGGAAGAAGCCTGAGCAGCGCATGTGCCAACGCCTGCCATGACCGCCCAGGAATGTAGGTGCGCCCGAACTTGCCCGCTAACTTGTTAAAATATTCGGCGGCTTTGTCTTTGCGCTTGTGCAGTGCCAAAGCCATGGCAGCTCTGTCGCTCACAGCCTCCGGCAATTCGCGTTTGGCGGCTTCAAGAATCGGTCGCAGAGGAGAGACGATCTCTGGACGAACCGCGTAAAAGATGTTCTTCCCAACCCGACGATTTCTTGCGATCGCCTCGCGCTTGAGTAAGGCGAGACTTGCTGAAATTCGTGATTGACCCATGCCAAGAATTTCCTGCAGCTCGGCGACCGTTAGTTCTTCCTCCACGAGCAATAAGAGCAGCCGCAATCGAGTCGGGTCAGAGATCGCGCGCAGTGAGTTGACAATCGAGGCCACCAGACGTATTAAAATATGCAAATACTTTAATAAGTAAATGCCCCGACGCTACATTTTCTCTTCAGAATCGGTGGGTGAAGGTCACCCCGACAAGGTCTGTGATACGATTTCGGACGCGATTCTGGACGCGTGTCTGGCGCAGGATAAACTGAGTCGGGTCGCCTGCGAGACTTTCGTGAAGAGCAACATTGTCGTTGTAGGAGGTGAAATCACCACCGAGGCGCGTTTTGACTACAATGCGATCATCCGACAGGCAATCCGCGAGATCGGCTACGTGCACGATGACGACGTCTTTCACGCTGATCACGTCTTCGTGAGCAACTACATCACGGCGCAAAGTCCAGATATCGCCCGAGGAGTGGATGCCAGAAGAGCGAAGGGAAAAAAGACAGCCGAGCAGGGTGCCGGCGATCAAGGGTTGATGTTCGGCTATGCGTGTGATGAGACCCCTGAGCTCATGCCGGCACCGATCATGTTCGCCCATCGGCTTGGCCGAGAGCTGACCCGGCTGCGCAAAAGCGGCAAGGTCGGTTGGTTGCGACCGGATGCCAAAAGCCAAGTCTCGGTGCTCTATGAAAACGGCCACCCGATCGCCATCTCGAATGTCGTCGTCTCCACCCAACATTCGGCGGAGGTCAGCCATTCGGAACTCAGGAAATTCGTGGTGGAGAAGGTGATTAAGAAAGTGCTCCCGAAGTCGCTGCTAAACTCCAAGACGGAGTATTTGGTAAATCCGACCGGACGCTTTGTCATTGGCGGCCCGCAGGGCGATAGTGGCCTGACCGGCCGCAAGATTATCGTCGATACTTACGGCGGGATGGGACGCCATGGCGGCGGAGCCTTTTCGGGCAAGGATCCATCCAAAGTCGACCGAAGTGCCGCTTACATGGGCCGCTATGTGGCCAAAAATGTGGTCGCCGCGGGCCTGGCGGCAAAGTGCGAAGTGCAGTTCGCCTATGCCATCGGTCACCCCGAGCCCGTGAGCGTCAGTATCAGCACGTTCGGAACAAATCGCGTTCCTGAAGAGCGTATCGAAAAGGTAATCCTGCAGACCTTCAGTTTCAAGCCCGCCGAAATCGTCGAGCAGCTAAATCTTTTGCGGCCGATTTACCTAAAGAGCACCAACTATGGTCACTTTGGCAAAGACGATCCCGACTTGACTTGGGAGCGGTCGGACAGAGCCAACGACCTGCGCGAGGCGGCGATGTAAGAGTCTGTCCACAGATTGGCACAGATTTTCGCAGATTAAGAATGGAGAAGGATCCGCAAACCTATGAAATCATCGGCGCAGCGATGGAGGTCCATCGAGAGTTAGGCGATGGTTTTCTGGAGGCGGTGTATCAGGCAGCCTTGGCGATCGAATTTGCGCGGCGCCGAGTTCCTTTTCGGGCCGAGGTTGAACTGCCAGTCGAATACAAGGGAATGCGCCTCTCGTGTGGTTATCGTGCTGACTTGGTCTGCTTTGAGAACGTCCTTGTCGAGATCAAGGCGACCACTGCTTTGGTCTCGCCTAACCAAGCTCAGCTTCTAACTCAACTTAAGGCAACCAAGTATCGGCGAGGAATTCTAATTAACTTCGAAGCTCCCAGCCTCGAGTATAAACGTATGGTTTTCGGGACAGAGAACAATCTGTGCGAATCTGTGAAATCTGTGGATCAACTAAGATTATGAGTACTGCAATTCTACCGCAAACAACCGACTTCAAAGTCCGCGACATTGCTCTCGCGGAGTGGGGACGCAAGGAAATTTCGATTGCCGAAAAGGAGATGCCAGGGCTGATGGCTATTCGCGAAAAGTACGCCCCGGAGAAGCCGCTGGCGGGGGTGCGGGTTACCGGGTCGCTCCACATGACGATCCAGACGGCAGTCCTCATCGAGACGCTCGTCGAACTCGGTGCCACTGTGCGCTGGGCAAGCTGCAACATTTTCTCGACCCAGGATCATGCCGCCGCCGCCATTGCCAAGGCGGGCGTGCCTGTGTTCGCGTGGAAAGGCGAATCTCTCGAGGAGTACTGGGATTGCACGTGGCGGGCCATCCTCAATCCCGAAGGCAAGGGTCCGCAGTTGGTTGTCGATGATGGCGGCGACGTCACCTTGCTTCTCCACAAAGGACATGAACTCGAAGAGGGAGATGATTGGGTCAACAGCTCGAGTGCAAGCCATGAGGAAGAAGTCATCAAGGATCTCTTGAAAAGGATCCATGCTGAGAACCCGTTTGTCTTTCATGAGATCGTCAGGGAGTGGCGCGGCGTCTCCGAGGAGACCACGACAGGCGTTCATCGCCTCTACAAGCTTCAGGAGCTTGGCAAGCTTCTCGTTCCCGCGTTCAACGTTAACGACTCGGTGACCAAATCCAAATTCGATAATCTCTATGGCTGCCGGCATTCACTGGTGGACGGGATCAACCGGGCCATGGATGTGATGATCTCCGGCAAGATCGCGGTCGTCTGCGGTTATGGCGATGTTGGCAAAGGATGCGCTCAGTCGCTCCGAGGGCAAGGGGCCCGCGTGATCATCACAGAGATCGATCCAATCAATGCGCTCCAGGCCTCCATGGAAGGCTACGAAGTCACAACCATCGAGGAGACGCTTGGCCGAGGAGATATCTATGTCACCACGACCGGCAATCTGGACGTAATTACGATCGAACATCTCGTCAAGATGAAGGATCAGGCCGTCGTGTGTAATATTGGCCATTTCGATAACGAAATCCAAGTTGACAAGCTCAACGGTTTTCCGGGCGTCAAGCGAACCAATATTAAGCCTCAGGTGGATAAGTATACGTTCCCGGATGGCCACGAAATCTTCCTGCTCGCGGAGGGTCGACTCGTCAACCTCGGCTGCGCCACCGGCCATCCGAGCTTTGTCATGAGCAACAGTTTCTCCAATCAAACGCTCGCCCAACTCGACCTTTGGAAGAACAGGGATGTTTACAAGCCGGCGGTGTTTGTGCTCCCTAAGAAACTCGATGAGGAAGTTGCCCGCCTCCATCTGGAAAAGGTCGGCGCGAAGCTAACCACCCTCACGCCGAAGCAGGCTGCCTACATTGGCGTGCCGGTGGAAGGACCGTACAAGCCGGATTACTATCGATACTAGCTTTCAAGGCGAAACTTTGTAGAGGCCCCTTGTGCCCAGGGGCCTGGAGAAGCGACCAGGTTCGCGCAAGCGGCTCGACAAACCCTTTCGAAGCTTGCGCGGAATGAACGTGTCATCACGCCGAAGGCGCCGTATTAGTTTGCTCAATGCTGGAGCGCATTTTTCGTCTTAGGGAAAATGGCAGCACGGCGGGGCGCGAGGTTGTCGCTGGCCTGACAACCTTTGCGGCCATGGCCTACATCCTGGCGGTAAATCCGGCCATTCTCAAGAATGCGGGTATGCCGGAGGCGGCGCTGGTGACTGCCACGGCTCTGAGCGCAGCAGTCGCCACTCTGCTCATGGCCCTCATGACCAATTTTCCACTCGCGCTCGCGCCGGGGATGGGGATCAACGCCTTCTTTGCCTTTAGCATCTGCATCGGCATGAAGGTCCCCTGGCAAAGCGCGCTTGGTCTGGTCTTCATCAACGGATGCCTTTTCCTGCTTCTCTCAATCACCGGCGTGCGTGAAAAGATCCTCGCGGCAATCCCGTCGCCGATGAAGATCGCCATCTCGGCAGGAATTGGACTTTTCATTGCCTTCATTGGACTCGAGAACGGAGGCCTGATTGTCGCCAACCAGGCGACTCTTGTCAGTATGGGCGATCTTTCCAGGCCAGATGTTGCTCTCTTTGCCGGCGGAATCTTGCTGACGTGCCTGCTGATTGCGCGCGGCGTGCCCGGCGCTATCATCGTCTCGATGGCTATTGTGACGGCCTTCGGTCTCTTCGTCCCGAAGGCGAGCGGCGGGACCGTAACGACGGCGCCGTCGGCCTGGCTTTCATTACCCGCCTCGTTGGAACCAACATTCTTTAAGCTGAACTTTGATCTCCTCTTTACCGATCACCTCAAGGCTTTGGCAGTCATCCTTACACTTCTGTTAGTAGATCTGTTCGACAATCTTGGCACGCTGATCGGTGTGACCCGCCGCGCCGGCATCATGGATGCGAACGGCAACATTCCGCGCGTCGGCAGAGCTCTGGTCGCGGATTCCGCCGCGGCAATCATCAGCTCGCTCTTTGGGACTTCGACGGTTGTCAGCTACATCGAGAGCGCGGCAGGGATTCAGGCGGGAGGCCGGACGGGGTTAACCGCGATCACCACGGCAGTTTGCTTCGTGCTCGCTCTTTTTCTGACTCCTCTTATCCTCATGGTGCCGGCAGCCGCGGTGGCTCCCGCGCTCGTCGCCGTTGGGCTGATCATGTTCCAGGAGGTGGTGCACCTTGATCTAAGCGCTTTCCAGTTAGCGGCTCCTTCGATCCTGACAATTCTGATGATGCCGTTGAGCTTTAGCATTAGCACCGGCATCGGTCTTGGATTGATAATGCTCTCGGTGTTGTCGCTCGGGTCGGGTTCGCTGGGGAAAGCCACCGCTGTAACGCACATTCTCGCCATCATTTTCCTGCTGCACTTCTTCGAGCCCTTGATCCTGCGGTGGATCGGAACGGGCGGCTGAGCCCGTTGATAGCGCCGGCCGTCTTTAGATCTGAGGCCGGTGGTTCTTCGCGCGAGCGCCAGGCCGACGGGAGCAAGAGAATCAAGTCGATCGCCTGAGGCAAAAATCTGGAAGTCCGAGCAGCGGTTGGCGGGCGATCAAAGCGCAACGACGATGGCTCGTCTGCTTTTTGGCTAGGCGCGAGCCAGCTAGTCGGAAGACGGTGTAGCCCTTTCGGAGCCGATGATTAGTTGAATCAGGGAATGCTCGGTCGTCTCCGCGGTGCGTTGTTCGCCGACAATGCGCCCTCTCCGAATCACATAGATTCGGTCAGTCGCCTCGAGGATATCCGGAAGGCGAGCGAGTTCTTTACGGCGGGAGAGCCGAATTGTCCGGCAACTGTCCCTGGTTAGTTGTTGAGGAGAGAGGTCGGCCCGAGAGGGTTCTGGACTTTGAGCGGCTCGTTGGGTTCGGGGATGGGCTGGTGTTTGCCGGTGCCGACGAGCCGCTCAAAGAGCGGCGACGCCATCAGTGTGGTGATCACGGCCATGATAACCAGAGTGGCGAAAAGCCCTTCCGAGATGATACCGCGCTGCAGGCCGATATTGATGATGATCAACTCCATCAGGCCGCGGGCGTTCATCAGCGTCCCAATGCCGAGAGCTTCGCGATTCGAGATACCGGTGGCGCGCGCTGCCAGCCAGCAGGCGACTCCCTTGCCCAGCACGGCCGCGAGGAGGACGGCGCCACACATCAGCCAGAGAAAACCGGTGTTGAGCAGACCAATCTTCGTGTTGAGGCCCGAGTAGGTGAAAAATAGTGGCAGGAGGAGCGCGACCGTGAGCGGCTGGATGCGTCCGATCAGGTCACGCGTGACCACTCCACGGGGCATGGCCGCGCCCATGACGAACGCACCAAAAACGGCATGGAGTCCGATCAAATCAGTGAACCAAGCTCCGAGTGCCATCAGCGCCAGCCCGAACACCAGCCCAGCATCCGTGAGCGCACCCTCGTTCACCAGCCATGCCTTGGACCGAGCGAGCACTGGACGCAAAACAAGAAGGACAAACGTGACGTAAGCGATGCCGCCGCCGATGTTGACGCTCGCATGACTCCAATTGCTATCGAAGCTGGCGAGGACGAGGGCAAGAAGGCACCATGCCGTCGCATCATCTATGGCGCCGGCCC
>DATDKN010000375.1:0-7076 GCA_036519995.1 Terrimicrobium sp.
AGACGCCACAAAGTCAAGAGTGTGACAAAGTGTGACAAACTTTCTGCAATTCTATGGCACAAAGTGCAATTTCGACTTTTCCAGCCAATCGCCCGCAGAGCCTTTATTTATGCGGTTATCAGAGCAAATCCGGCATTAAAACACATCCGGAGCCTACGGGGCTCGAACCCGCAACCTCTGCCGTGACAGGGCAGCGCTCTAACCAATTGAGCTAAGGCTCCTTTGAGGAAAGGGTGGGCAAATATCGCTACCGGACCTCCAAAGACAATCTCTTTTTTGCCGCTCCCCGTCAAAGAAAAGCAACTGCAAGATTGGAAATGGTGAGCTTCGTTTGGAGTAACAACGGAGGCCCAGAGAACAGAGAGGAAGCCTTTAAAGAAGCCTGGTGCAAACCTCACGCCGTCGCAGATGATCGGGATCTTTTTAAAGTTCGACATGATCTCCTCGCTTGCCCAGTTGCAGCCGAGGCATTTTCCTAGAGCGATTCGAGCAAGCCGTGCGCGAGCTCCTGGTGTCTGCAAATCGCTGACTTGATAACAGCCTCAACTAGTCTTTGCCAGCGACTGCGCGTGCTCTCGGTTCTCTGTCGTTAGCAAATCGTGGCTAACCGCTCTGCTATCGTTTGCGTTGAATTCCAGCGAGAACGCGTTGGACCTCCCTTTCTTGCACGCGTTTTTTGAGATCGGCTCGCTTATCTGCAGCCACTTTGCCTTTGCCAATGCCGAGGGCGACTTTAACACGCCCTTGCTTCCAATACATCTTCAAGGGAACGAGCGTGCGCCCAGCCTGTTCTGTTGCGCCGGCTAACTTGTCGATCTCCACTCGGTGCAAGAGCAGCCTTCGCCGGCGCCTTGGCTCATGTTGTTCGTGGCTGGCGCGCAAGTAAGGCTGAATGTCGCTATCATAGAGAAAGACCTCTCCACCTTCAAGGCGCGCGAAAGAACCTTGCAAGTTCACCAGTCCAGATCGAACCGACTTAACCTCCGTGCCCTTGAGTTCGATGCCCGCCTCGAGCGTTTCCAAGATATGATAATCTCGGAGCGCCTTGCGATTGATTACGATTTCTGCGGACATGGGACGCCCGCCCGTTGGGGGTTACTCTTCGGGCTCCTGGCCGTTGGACGTTTCGGCGAGGACTAGTTTGCCTTGGGCGATCTCGGCCAAGGCGATATCTGCGAGACCCATGCGACCTTCTATGGGAACCATTGCGCGGCTGCCGGCGCTCAATTGGCGGACCCGCTTCGATACCATGTTGATTAAAACTTGAGGCTCGTGAATCACTTTGGAAGCTTCGTCAAGAAATTGGCTGTTCATAGCACCCGCGCCCGGCGACTGAGTCGCAAGGAACGGTGACAAGAAGATAGAGGTGACAGATTGTCAACAACAAAAAACAATCAACCCGGTTTAAGTTGAGATGTCAACCGCCGCGGGAACGAGGATGGCGTCGGTCATGCCGTGCAAGAGCTTCTTATCGTCCGGGCAAATCGTGGCCAAGGCCCCACCGCAAAGCGCGGTCTTTTCTCCGACAAAGTAGTAGGGGCACAGCCGAACGCGTCCTCGCATTCGGCGAAGCTCGCCAGCCGCGGGATCAAGGTAGTCATGGCCGATCAGCCGCCCCTGATGAAATTGCTGCAGTATATGTGGGTGGGTGCTGAACTCAGCCAACGCGCTTTCAAGTTTAGCTTTCCAAGCCGTTTGCGACATATCTTGTGCCACCACGACACCACGAGAGCCCCAGGCGTGCTCCGAAAAGCCACTAATCTTAAGAATAAGAGTCCTCTGCTTCTGGCTGAAGTGGGCTACCTCAGCCCAGGTATGCGTCTCCAAGCGAGGAAGCACGGCATGCCTGGGTAGCGGTTCAGGGTCAACCAACCAGGTGTATGGAATAACCTTGCGCAGAGCCAGCATTGCGCGTTCGCCAAGTTCTCGTCTCCAAAACGACTCCAGGGGCTTCAGCCAGAAAAGCGCAAACCACATTTTCTCCTCCAATGCCGCCTTCATGGGAGGGGTCACCGACAGCTCACCGGCGAGTTCCTTCTCGCAAAGCTGTCGGGCGCAACGAACATTCGCGAGGTCGTACAGCTCAAAAAATCGATAGACTTCCGATTGCCAATCTTTGCGCGGCGAAGTGTCCACCACTCGCCAGTGGCCGAGGGTTGGACGCGACTCGTTGAGTCGAGCCGCCAGCCACTCCATTTCGGGACGATAGGTCGCCGCTTCTTCGGAAACGACGATATCGCCACCGGGGAGGATCGAAGCAAATCCATCGAGCATGCCTTCGGTGCCGCCGAGGATTCTCGCACCATTGTCCGAATAGACCTGATCCAACCACGCGGTCAGGCCGATGCCGCCGGGAACGTTGTCGAGCTCGGCGATTACATATCCTGAGTCAGTGAGGATGAGATCAGGACGAATCACTTTGGGGATGGCGAGGGCGAGAGCCCTTTCTCGCTGCATGGCTACCAGTTCGCGAGGTTTGCCGCGGTCAAGGAGCTCTGCAATCCAGGTGGGCTGACGTCCGCTGACACTGAAGCGATAGAGTTGATTGCAGGCGCGGACAAATCGCAGGAGCCGGTAGCCGAGCTTTCCAAGCTCTTCAGAAAACTTCCGGCCGATCACAAAGGCGTCCGGAGAGACCCGCCAAGACTTTTCGTGGAAGAGGCCACCTTCCGGCAAGGCGGAGTGAATGGCTTCCGCACGCTGCGCCTTCTCCACATTCATGCCAAGATCTTTAAAGCCATTCTGACCAACTCGTCGGCCCCGAGCGGCCCGGAACCCCCTGTCAGGCACTGCTTGATTGCCTTGTGGGCTTCCACTTGCTTGTAACCGAGAGAGATCAAGGCAAGCACCGCGTCATGCATAGCTTGATCGCGTTCGCTCGGAGCGATGGCCGCACTCGCCGCTTCCCACTCTGCGGCGACCCCAACTTTGTCCTTCAGCTCAAGAACAACTCTTTCAGCCGTCTTTTTGCCCACGCCTTTAATGCGCGAGATAGCTGCGATATCGTTGGAAACGACAGCGGCCTTAAACACTTCGACGGTCATGCCGCTGAGTATTGCCAGAGCGAGCTTTGGCCCCACACCCGAGACATGGTTCAACAAGAGCCGGAACAGGTCGCGCTCTGCCAAAGTGCCGAAGCCATAGAGAGTGTTGGAATCCTCACGCACCACCAGGTGGGTAAGGATTTTTACTGGAGAACCCGGCTCGGAAAGCCGCTCAAAACTTGAAAGAGGGATCATCACGTGATAGCCGACGCCGTGCACATTAACGATGATCTGCGTGGGGAGCGCTTCCTCCAGCACGCCTTCAAGAAAAGCAATCATAACCTCGCCCTCTGTAGCAGACGAATGCGAAAACTCAAATGCGCTCTCAGCTTTCTCATGGTCGCGATAGTGGCGCGATCCGCAGCCGAAGAAACATGGCATCTGCTCATCGAGCCGACTTTCATGCACTACGAAGCGAGTTGGCCGATCGATGGCGCCGAGAGAACGGTTCTGGTGCCGGCTCGCTATGTAAACGGCGAGGTGCTTCCGTTGAAGAGCAACGACATTCTCACCCTGGGAGCGACTCGAGACACAATTCTCGCCTCGGCGCCGAAAGCTGCTTCCGAGGTGCTCGCCACGCTGACTCCCCGCTTCATTCGCGATGAAAACAAAGTCATCCAGTGCGCGGTGCTCGAGTCGGCAAGTCCCTTAACGGCATCGGCAGTGCTTGCGCCTGAGTTCGGGACGCTTTTTCGTGAGACTCTGGGCCCAGAAATTCTGGTTGCAGTTCCCAACCGTTTCCGGATCTTTGTTTTTCCCCAGGGGACCCCGGCTTTTCAGCGCTTCTCGGAGATCGTTATCGCTGAGTACGACTCGTCTTCGTATCCGGTCAGCAAGGAGCTCTTCACGCTACGAAAAGGAAAGCTGACCGCCGTCGGCTCCTATCGCTGAAGTGCCAGCCCCTTCGATGTTACAAGACATCAAAAAGATTCTTTACCATGAGTCGACTATTCTGAGCCGGCTTGATGAGCTTGCCAGCGAGATAACCGAGGATTACCGCGGACGAGACATCACCGTGATCGCCGTGCTTAATGGCAGCCTTGTCTTCATGGCGGATTTACTCCGCCGAATTCCGATACACCTGCAGTTGGATTGCCTTAGGGTCTCGAGTTATCATGGAATGCAGAGCGCAGGACGAGTGAGGTTCCATAAGGGCCAATTTCGCGACGTCCGTAACCGTCACGTGCTGATTCTCGATGACATTCTCGATACGGGTGCCACGCTCAAGGCAATCCGTGAACATATTGCCGCCGAGAGCGGCGCTTTGAGCATTAAGATCTGCGTCCTGCTTCGCAAGAAGCTGGACGTCCCCAAGATGGCGGACGCGGATTACGTGGGCTTTGATATTCCCAACGACTTCGTCGTGGGCTACGGTTTGGATTATAACGAACGGTATCGCAATCTGCCTTTCATCGGCGTGCTTACCGATGAGGCGATCCGTCGTCATGAATTTGGTTGAGAGCACGGTTTCACTTCGGTTGAATAGCCGTCATTTCGCTGGCATATCCCGTCAGCTCGAGGTAACCAGTGCCGGTGATATTCTTTCCTCCGATAGTTCCCTGGGCGCGAATAGCTCCCTCCCAATAGTTAATCGGCTTGAGCACGAGTTCTTGATTCTTGAGGGCTGCGCTTACCTCCAGGCGCATATTCAAGCGAGGAATGGTGATCCTCCACGCTATCGGATAGCGACCGTGGGATTGCGGGCTTAACCACGTGTCGATCGGTTCAAGGGTGAACTCGGATTCTTCCAGGGGAGTGGCCACGCCTTGGGCGTCGACAAAAGTCCCTGAGGAATTGGGATCGCGACCGCCATCTTTGGTCCGAATTTGGTAGAGCATCAAGTCGCTGCCGTCATCGAACTGCAAACTAAACCAGTCCCAACCAGCTTGGTTGCCTGCAAGTTGGTTGCTGGACCACTCGCGGTCGAACCAACTCAATCCGGTAACTGGAATCTCGCGGCCGCCGATTCGCAGCACACCCTCGCTCGAAAGTCGAGTGAATGAGTAGTAGTGGGAGGCTCTCCCAACGCCCTCGGCCTTCCGGCTGATACCGTCGCGTCCGTGAATAACCACGGGCTTTGCAGATGTCAGAGCAAGCTGCAAGGAGAGATCACCAGCATTCGCCTTGATGGTGAAGGTGCCGTTATCCGCGAGCTCGCATGACCAGTCTTCTATCCACGCCAATCGAGGTCGCCTGCCAAATCCCGCCTCGCCGTATGCACCTCGAGATAGTTTTTGAAAGAAATGAAAAGCGCCTGTGGAGAGATCGCTCACGGCAAAGTGCGCGAATTTCACGCTGCTGGTGACGAAACGCGAAAGAGGAATTACATCGGAATCCAGGGGCAGCACTCCCTGGCGAAAGAACGTCAGTTGATAACCAAAATGAAGACCGTCAGCCGAGCTGAGGTTGCCGGTGAAGTACCACCACTCGGTCTTGAACTCCGGATGGTTTTCGTGGTCTGTCGGGAATTGATAGTTCCACCCAGGCAACGCCAAGCGCCAATCAGCCTGAACGTTGGTGGCGAGGAGGCACAAAGCGAGCAGCAAACGCATCAACTGCCTGCGACGACAACATTCACACTCTTGGTGTTATTGAGGAGCGCTTTGATGTTCCAAAAGATAACGCCTCCCCTCAAGCGAGATCCCACCGATTTCTCTACCTGCAACTGGCGGGCGATCTCGCTGGAAGGCCATCCATGCGAGCTGAGGCGATCTAAGGCGATACCCGGCCAAACCGGCACACCCCGCGGGTTTGCTTGAGGGCTGCGCCACCAGCGAAGCAGCGAGGAAAAGCTCTGTGGGCCGCCATCGCGCCAATACAATTGAGGCGCGAGGTAATCAATCCACCCTTCGCGCATCCATCTGACCGGATCTCCATAGAGTTGTTCGTATTGGTTCACACCCGCCTGAATGCCTGCCGGAACGCCCGGCATATAGATGCCGAATGGACTGACGCCGAACTTAAGACCGGCTCGCTGCGAGTGGACGACCTGGGCGACTCGGCGAATGAGCGTGTTGACATTGTCCCTCCGCCAATCGGCTTTTGGGAGCATGCCTCCCCGCGCCCGATAAGCTGCATACGTGGCATCATCGGGGAATGGATAGACATGGCCTTTGTCGGTCGGATATGGATAGAAGTAATCGTCGAAATGGATCCCGGCGATTTCATAGCGTTCGACCAACTCGCTGACGACATTGACAATATTCTCCTGCACGGCCGGCGCACCCGGGTCCATCCAGAGCACGGTGCCAATCCGGTAGGCATACTGCGGATACCGCCTACTGATATGATTGGCGGCCCTGGGCAGCGAAGCGTTCGCCGCGCCGCGGTAGGGATTGAGCCATGCGTGCACTTCAATCCCGCGTTTCTTCGCCTCGCCGATAAAGAAAGCAAGCGGGTCGTAGCCGGGCGAGACCCCCTGAGTCCCGCTTAAATAGCGGCTCCAAGGCTCAATGCGCGAGGGATAGAGCGCGTCACTTTCAGGTCGCACCTGCACCATCAGTGCGTTCAAGCGGCATCGCTTCGCAGCGTCGAGAAGCCGAATGACCTGCGCCTTTTGGCCTTCCACCGATAATCCCTGACTGGACGGAAAGTTAATATTGTGAACGCTGGCGATCCACGCACCGCGAAAATCATCAGCGGTCAGGGACAGCGGCAGCAGCACAGTGGTAATCAGCAATAGTTTTCTCATCAGTAAATGAATGTTTCTTCTGGCGGGTCGCACTGAGCAACGCTGTTTGCGACCAAGAGGGGAACTCTGCGCCCGTTTTCAATCGGAAAAGATGCTGTCCCGGTGACTCTTATCCAGCTCATTTCCGGGACCCCATGAGGCTGATCCGTCTGAACTGTAATCGCGACCGGTCGTGCATCGGCAGCGCAACAGATGATAAACATGCGCACCAGATTGAAGCGATCTTTTTGAGTACTGTTTTCACGCCCCGGCATGAACTGACCGATTACTTCCACCTCCTTGCCCTCGAAATCCGCCCGAATGCCAGGTTCCTCGGCCGCGTAGAGCAGATCGATAGTTTG
>DATDKN010000376.1:0-12353 GCA_036519995.1 Terrimicrobium sp.
CTTTTCCGTCCTTCTACTTATCCTGGAGACGGTCAATGGTATTGACCATGGTGTTTATCTCCTGATCAAGAGCCGCAAGGCGGACCGTTCCTCGCAAGCCAATCGCATGGAAGCGGAGTTGCGTTCGGCGGACCCGACCACTCTTCCCTGGGTCGACATCATGATCACCACCTATAGCGAAGATTGGAAGATCCTCGAGAAGATCGAAGGAGCGAAGAACATCGACTATCCGAACAAGAATCTTTGGGTCCTGGATGATACGCGAAGGCACTGGCTTAAAGAGCGCTGCAATCAAGAAGGCATCGGCTACATCACACGCGCGGACAATCGCGGCAGGAAGGCGGGTAATCAAAACAACGGATTGCGTCATACAACTGCCCCCTTCATTCTGCAATTGGACGCCGACTTCGTCCCGATGCCCGGAATACTCATCCGGACGATTGGATTTTTTTCCGACCCGAAGATCGCGATCGTTCAGACTCCGCAGTCGTATCTTAATTGCGAGCCGTTCCGCTGGAATCTGGGTCTCGAGCGCGCGATGTCGGATGAGGCTCAGGCGTTCTACTATGACGACCAAGCCAGCCGCGACGCTTGGGGCGTAAGCTTCTTCTGCGGGACGAGCGCTGTCATGCGCCGGGCTGCGCTGGAGGGTGTCGGTGGGTTTCCTGAGGAATGCGACACAGAGGACATCTTCACTTCCGTCATTCTTCTTGCGAGCGGCTGGCGGACAATCTGTTTACCTGAGCCACTGTCGATCGGCGTCGCTCCGACAAATCTAAGTGCCCTTATCAAGCAGCGGACGCGGTGGTGCCATGGTAACCTGCGAATGCTGTTCCTCAAGCGAGGACCACTCCGCTGCGCCGGGTTATCGTTGTTCCAGCGATGGGCATTCTTTTCACCACACTGGGTCACCGGGAACTCGCTCAGGTCTTTTACTCGATCGCGACAGCTCTCGCATGGTTTTCCATCAGCCTCTTTCCACCGGTGCCGCCACTGGACGCCTTGTTCCTGCCGATAACGTTTTTTGCCACCATCTGCGCTGCAGACTGGTGGTTTCAACGCGGCGTGGTTCTCCCGGTTCTGAAACAGGCACACAATCTCTTCAACGCATTCATCGCGCTCCCAACCGCACTGGCGACATTGGCGACACCCCGCCGCAAGATTGGCTGGAAGATCACCTCCAGCGTGACAAGCGAGGGCCGGCAGGTTTGCTGGCGAACTCTCGGGCCAGCAGCGTTTCTGATTACATTGATCATCAGTGCATGCTTTTCACAATGACAAATGGCTCGTCGCCGGATCGCGCCCCGCTCTTCGCAGTAGCGCTCCTGTTCTGGACGGCCTGGCAACTGATCACGCTTACGCTAATCGTCCAGGCCAGCATCGAGCGGCCGCGTCAGCCCGACGAGGAGACGATCTTGGTTGATTGGCCCGCGGTTGTCCATTTAAGTGGCAAAACCTGGCGAGGAACTGCCACTTTGGTGAGCCTTTCGCAAATTTCGCTGAGCATTCGGGACGACGAATCCGACGGTCTAGATGGTCGAAGCGGTCTGATCGACCTTGCGGATATTGGCAGGATTGCCGCGCATTTTTCGCGAGAGGTATCGTCGGGCTTGCTCCGGGCGAAGTTTCGCTTCTTTGAGGGTTCCAGTCGCAAGCGCTTGATCGGCGCAATCTATCGAAATGCCGCTCACTTTGTCGCTGATCGCGACCCGCTCATGCTGATTCTGTGGCGGCTAATCGCGCCACACGCGCCCTTCGTGTCGGATGAGGCGGTTCGAGTTCGTGGGCTTGTCGCAGGCAAGGGTCACTGAAGAGGACCGATGTGCAGGACCATCCTCGCCACGGCGCCCGTGAAGCCTGCATTGTAGTCCAAAGCCACCTCGTTGGCCTAGAAATTCGTCCGGTCATCGACATAGGATGAATCATCGGCAGAGCTAGGACCTCCAACAAGAGCTCCGTAGAGAATGTGACGATTGGTGAGCGGGTCTTCAATCGTCTGTTTTAGAGATCCGTGGGAGGCGCGATGGTGCGGGTTGCGTGGAGGATTGTTGCCAAATCCCACCACGTAGCTGCGCCCCTGGGGGTTCGCTCCCAGAATGTAGTCGATTTGCTGACGGGCAAAATCGCGATAGCGACTGTCAACATCCTCGACGGTATCAGCATAGATAAACGCGAGGAACGCGGTCGTGGCTGAATAGCGCAATGAGCCCCAGGAGTCCAGCCACGCCAACCCACCAGGAGTGTATTCGATTCGCTCTCCCTGATCGCCAGTTGTCCAGTAATCTAACCAGCGCCGAACCGCCTCCCTGTAGGTATCGGATTTTGTCAGTTGGGCGAGGAGGATAGCGGCCCCGTAGCTCTTGTCGTCCCAAGAATGGGTCCAGCGCATCGAAACATTAGCCAAAGATTCGCGGTAGATCGATTCCGCCTTTCGCAGATATTCGACGTTGCCGGTGGCTTTATAAAGCCAGAGCGCGCTCCAAACCAATTCGTCGTGGTAACCGGACGAATGATAATAACCCCACGCAGCAGGAATGGCATCGACGTAGTTGCCGCGGTGGCGGTCGGCAAAGTCAAAAAGCGCTTTCGCATGGCTGAGAAGATTTTGGGAATATGGTAGGTCCTCTCCTCGGAAGAGAATGCCAGCGGCAGCGAGCGCGGCTGCGGCTTCTCCGGCGATCTCGGAGCCCGGATTCTCCGCATCAATCTTGAATGCCGGGCGCTTCATCTTCATGGCTTCGGGTGGCCCCCAGAACGAGTGATCCGACCGGGGATCCCCTACCTGCGCATAAAACACGTCCTTTGACGCATGAGCCTTCATGATCCAATCGGTGCCCCAACGAATCGTATCCAGTAGATGGGACCATTGACCGGCGCGCTCGTATCCTCCGCGGTATTCGATGCCACCCCAAGCCAGCAGAGTAAGCGCGCTGGCCAGTGGAAGGGCGAACTTCATGTGATCTCCCGCATCGTAATATCCGCCCGTGAGATCAATACCCGCATCTTTGCCGTCATCGAGCGCCGAGTCGCCACGCCATGCAACGCGAAAATCGTTCGG
Source organism: Terrimicrobium sp. (assembly GCA_036519995.1). GTDB lineage: Bacteria > Verrucomicrobiota > Verrucomicrobiia > Chthoniobacterales > Terrimicrobiaceae > DASTFP01. Next base: position 3,059 of record DATDKN010000376.1, read on the forward strand.
CAGGTCCCCTGAGCGTTGCGCGTCAAAAAAGAAGAGAGCCTTTTGGAGAACTTCAGCGTAGCCAAAGCCATCACCGCTCAACTTCTGGTGTGTCTCTGCTTCTTGATTTGCACTATCGGCAGCGGAGTGGCCTTCTGCGAAAAGGCACGGCCCGGCCGACATAAACACAACTGCCGTGCATAGACCGCGAAAGCACCTCATGGCAAATGGCATGGCATCATCGCTCTTGCGCCGCAAAAACGAAATCTCATTATTTCTGTGCAGAGAAGAGTTCAGCGTTGCAGAGGTAAATCGATCAGAGCGGCAGGTTTGACCATGGTGAGAGGCGCTGCTAAGGGTTGTTGTTCGCGATGAGCAGTTACAAGGACACACTGAACCTTCCCAAGACGGAGTTTCCAATGAAAGCGGGGTTGACGACCCGAGAGCCGGAAATTCTCGCCCGATGGGAGCGTCAGAAGCTCTACGAACGCATCCAAGAAGCGCGGAAGGAGGCGACGAGAACATATATTCTTCACGACGGGCCGCCATTCGCCAACGGCGACGTTCATATGGGCACTGCCCTGAACAAGATCCTGAAAGACTTCGTTGTGAAGTCGCGCACAATGGCTGGCTACCGGGCTCCGTACGTTCCAGGATGGGATTGCCATGGGCTACCGATCGAATTCAAGGTGGTCAAGGAATCGAAGGGCCTTGCTCCCGCAGAAGTCCGGAGGCGGTCAGAGGCTTACGCGTGCAGATTTGTCGAAGTTCAGAAACGGCAATTCCGACGATTAGGGGTCTTGGGAGATTGGGAGAATCCTTACCTCACCCTCTCGCCGCATTACGAAGCAGATATCATCCGTTGCTTTGCCAGGTTCTTGGAGAAAGGATTCGTCTATCAATCGAAGAAGCCAGTCTACTGGAGCACCGGCGCCCAAACGGCCCTCGCTGAAGCAGAAGTCGAATATGCCGAGCGCGAAGATCCTGCGATCCTTGTCAAGTTTCCCATCGTGAGCGGCCCGCTCGCAGCAAAGGCGAGCATGGTGATCTGGACAACGACACCGTGGACGCTGCCAGCAAACGTCGCCATCGCGATCAAAGACGATTATACCTACTGGCTTCGACGCTTTCGAAATGAAGAGACCGGGGAGGAGGAACACTTCGTCCTCGCAAGGGAGCTCGTCCCAGCCTTTGAACAGGCCACGAAATGGAAGCTCGCCGATGATCAGATATCGCAATCCTTTCTTGGGACCGAGCTGAAAGACACCGAGACACAGCATCCCTTTCTCGATCGACGATCCCGTGTAATCCTGGCAGATTTCGTCACCCTCGACGCAGGCACTGGCCAGGTACACATTGCTCCCGGCCACGGAGCTGACGACTATGTTGCCGGCGTTGAAAACGGTTTGCCAATTCTCTCGCCCGTGGATGACCATGGACGCTTCACCGAAGAAGTGGGCGTGCCTATCTGGGCTGGCAAGTATGTCTTCGATGCAAACAAGGAGGTCGTCGAACACCTGCGGTCGCGGAATATGCTTCTTGGTGAGCAGGTTTACCGGCACTCATATCCACATTGCTGGCGCTCGAAGACGCCGGTGGTCTTTCGCGCAGTGGAGCAATTTTTCATCCGCGTCGACCTCCTCCGCCACGATGCTCTCCGGGCGATCGACCAAGTAACCTGGCTGCCGCATTGGGGCCGAAATCGCATTTACGGCACTGTCGAATCGCGCCCCGACTGGTGCATCTCGCGCCAGAGATCGTGGGGAGTGCCGCTTCCAATTTTTTATGATCAAGATAACCGACCGATCCTTGAAAACCCGCTCGCTCCTGAGCTTGCCCGCCGTGTCGCGGATCTGGTCGAGGTGAGGGGAACAAACGTCTGGTTTGATCTTACTGACTCGGAGATCCTCAGTGAGATCGGCTATGGCCAGTCCCGGTGGACACGCCGAAACGACACGCTGGACGTCTGGATCGACTCCGGAGTAAGCCATCAGGCGGTTCTGCGGAGGCGCGGAGAGCTCGAATTTCCGGCAGATTTGTACCTCGAGGCGACCGACCAGCATCGCGGCTGGTTTCAAAGCTCGCTGATGACTTCCATCGCCCTGAACGGCGTTGCGCCATACCGTTCCGTTTTGACGCATGGATTCGTGGTCGACGTCGACACCAAGAAAAAGATCTCGAAGTCCGCTCAGGGCGCTTATCAGAAGCCTTCAGAAGCGGATCACTACGTTAACAAGTATGGCGCCGATCTGCTGCGGTTATGGGTGAGCAGCGTCAACTTTACCGACGATGTTCCCTTTTCCGAGGAGATCTTTACCCGCCTCTCGGACGCGTATCGGCGTATTCGGAATACGCTGCGCATCTTGCTGGCTAACCTCCACGATTTCGACGGCACCCGTGAACTGCCGCGCGAGCAGACGACATTGGTCGACAGATGGGTTTTAGCAAAGTTGCAAACCTTGATCGGCAACTGCCGCGACGCCTATGAGAGCCTTGAGTTTCACCGCGTCTATCACTCCATAAACCAGTTTTGCGCAGTGGATTTGAGCAGTCTTTATGTGGACATCACCAAAGACCGACTCTATTGCGACGCTTCCGATTCGCCGCGCCGCCGTGCGACCCAGTTTGCCATGGCAACAGTCTTCGAGGCACTCTGTCGGCTGCTTGCGCCGGTGTTGGCCTTCACCAGTGAGGAAGCGTGGGGATATTTCCGTCCTGAGGAGTCTGTCCACATGCAACTTTTCCCGGAAGTGGATGCGGAATGGGTGGATCCCGAGTCGATTCGCAAATTTGATACGCTGCTCGGCCTGCGCGCGAAAATCATGCAAGCCGTTGAAGCCGCGCAGAAAGCCAAAACAATCGGTGGCACGCTCGAGGCGAAGGTGGTTGTGCGAGTCGCTGCCAAAGATGAAGTCGAAGTCGTCCGTGAGTATCGCGAGGAGTTGGATGAGATCTTTGTGATCAGCGATCTCGATCTCGAGGAATCGGAAAGCTTTTCGATCGAAATATCACGAACGCCGAACCCCCGCTGCGACAGATGCTGGAGGTACCGCGAGGACGTGGGTGGCAATCCGGCTCACCCCATGCTTTGCGTGCGCTGTGCCGATGCCGTCACCGAAGCTGCCATCCAAGCAGGTTGAGCAGCACTCTCGACTCCAAAACCCCCCTTGAGAAGCATGCGACAATGAAGCTCTGGCTTTCCGTCTCGCTGCCTCTCTACGTTCTCGACCAAGTCACGAAGGCGCTCGTCCTCGCGAAGATCTCCACCGACGAGATGGTCCCGGTCATCCCGGGATTTTTCAATCTCGTGCAAGTCCATAACACCGGTGCCGCCTTCGGAATGCTCAGGGACAACAACCTCTTCTTTATTGCCCTCTCTTGCGTCGCGCTGGTCATCCTGGGAATTCTCGGATGGAAGAAAGTCCTTGTCGACGGACCTTCGCGCTGGGCAGCCGCCCTGCTGGTGGCAGGAATCTCCGGGAACCTCACAGATCGCATCATCCACGGTCACGTCATCGATTTTCTCGATTTTATTCTGCCCGTGTATGGAAGGTGGCCTGCGTTCAATGTGGCTGATTCGTGCATCTGTATCGCCGCAGGATTATTCATTGTTGCCTCCTTTCTGGATACGAAACGTAAAAAAGCTCAACCATCATTCCTTTGATGACTTACCCGCGCAGTCCCCATGAGAAAGTCGGTGGCATTGTCTATTTCGGGCGCATGCTCGACAAGATTCGCCTCAAACACACCGCAAAGCTCCATCCCGATTTACATCAGAACCTCGGAGTGGGCTTCGACAAGCGGTGTACAGACTTTCTCCAAGTATCGTACGAGGACCTCGCCAGGAAAGTCACCGAAGGTTCGGACGATCTGGCGGTTCTCGAGTGGTGCTTTTCTACCGGTCAACCACCGAATCCGGAGCAGATCTACGTCTGGAACGAATTCATGCGAAAACGCGGCTGGAACGATGAAGGCACGGCCATGCTCGAGCAACGGAAGCGAGAAAGCGGCCTCGCAAATCGCGAAGACATTCAAACAATGTTTGACTACATCGACGCCGACGAAGGAAGACTCCCGTGATTGGAGGCGCGGGGACGCGACTGCGCCGAGCTAGAAGTTCACCGACACGCGGCCACCGATAACAAAGGCATTGCCCAGATCCTGAGTGCCACCGGGATTGATGATAAATTGCGCGTTCGGCTTAACATAGAGCCACTTGGTGAGATTGAGTTGATAGGTGACCTCGAGGACCATTTCCGCACCGACTCCACGCGAGCCCTCCAGCTCCAAGGTCCGTCGGGCACCATTGGTCAGCTGGGCATAGGCGAAGCCTACACCGACTTGATCCTCGTCACGGGTCGGGATGGCACCCGTATAGACAAGCCCGCTCTCGACGTAGAATCCCACGAAATTACGATCCTGCGGGCCAAAAGCGATGCGCCCAAACCAGCCGAGTCCCTGATCGGAAGCCTCCTCCTCCTCAGCGGCTGTGCTTGCCTTTGACGAAGCGACCGATTTTCCGTCCGTGCTCAGACCGCTGGCTACGGACTCAGCCTTGCCGGGTTCCCGGTAAAGCATCTGGTCGAGAATCCAGTAAAATCCGTAGTTCCATGGGTGAGTGAGCGGATTGCCGCTCGAATCCTCGTCAGCCAAAGGGATCCCATCCTCGTCGTGAAAGGGATCTGCAAAGTCCGCCGTGTGGAACCAGGCTCCAAACTTGGCCTGACCCGGCAGTCTCTTTGGGTTACTTTGGTTCCAGCGCACTTGGAGCTCATTCAGCCAAAAGTAGCCCTGGTTCGCATTGAGGTCCCATCTGAATCCATGGCGATTAACGTTTTGATCGAAGACGTTGCCCTCAAAAACAGCGCTTTGCAGAGTCAACCAGTCCCATGGATTAGCGGCGACGCGGACGCCGAGAGCGCCCATTGGATAGCCCGGCCCCCCAGCGGGAATGTTGGTGTAAAGAAAGGCCGGCCATCCGAAAGTGCCGTTCGTGAAAAGGGCGCCATAGTCGGAAATCACGAACTCACTGTCGGCTGTGAACTGCCCAACGCGAATCGAAAGACCCGCTGGTCCGTCATCTCCGCGCTGGAAGAAATCTTGCTGAAACCACAATTCCAGCATCCGCAACGTGTTGAAGCCCGCAATATTGGATATGGTTAGAAAGTTCCCGACAAGGTCCTCCGAAGCGTCCCGTCCGCTGAGCCACAGCCACGTCGTGCTGACACTCGCTCCTTTCCAGCCAATCAGTTTTTCAAGATCGAGCTCGGCACCGAAATCGAGCAGTCCCGTGTAGACCGCGCCTCGTTTGAGTCCTCCGGTCGTATTCCCCCAAACCTCGGCTGTATACCCACCGGAAATCGTCAACCCTTTGTCCTCCAGTCCAGTCCGCGCGCCCAACCAGGTGCCGGTTCCATAATCCCCACCCATCCACGATGCAAGATCGCCGCTTCTCTTTGGGGGGACGGCAGCCTCCGCAGCAAAGGAACCTGAAAAGCTCACCCCGAGAAGCAAAAGGAACAAGAAAATCGTTTTCATGGCTGGCAGTGTGGCCGCCGAGACTCTCTTCTCGCCCTCGAAAGTCAAGCGCAAATAACTTGCAATCTCAACAAGTGGAGGTTTTTGGCGCGCTTTTGCGGTTTTCGGGTTTGAACCTTTGGGTCAAACGTGGGAGATAAGCGCCATTAGACCAGGACTATTGAATTTCGAGTCGCTTCGAAGGCAGTGGCGCAAGAAGCCGTTTTTCTTGCGGTGGTGGTTTTATGGTCCCATCGCATTGATAGTGGCTACTGCTCTGACCGGATGGCTGTTCTGGGTTTTCCTTAATGTGCGCTTCGAACGGCGGGCAGCAGAATACGATTTAACGCAGCTGGAGCGGATGGAAGCCGCTTCAATAATTTACGATCGACAGGGCAAGGAGCTCGGCAAGATCTTCATTCAGAATCGGAACCCCGTTTCTTTGGACAAGATTTCTCCAGCGATGGTCAAGGCGGTTGTCGCGGCGGAGGACAATAAGTTCTTCCAGCATCACGGAGTGGACTACATCGGGGTCTTACGGGCGGCACTGGCGAACTATCGGCGAGGGAAGATTTCGCAAGGGGCCAGCACGGTGACCCAACAGCTGGCACGCAATTCTTTCGAGCTGCGGGAGCGGACCTACCAGCGCAAACTTGTTGAGATGTTTCTGGCCCGACGCATCGAGCAGAAATTTTCCAAGGGCAAGATCATGGAGCTGTATCTTAACCGCGTTTACTTTGGAAGCGGTTTCTATGGGGTGGAGGCCGCCGCCCGCGGGTACTTTGGACGAAGCGCCAAGGATCTCGACATCGGCCAATGCGCGATGCTTGCGGGCTTGCTCAAGAGTCCACAGACGCTCTCTCCATGGAACAACAAGGAAGGGGCGAAGATGGCGCGCGATTTCGTGCTCAAGCGTATGAGAGAGCAAGGTTTGATATCGAAAGCCGACTACAAGGAACAGATTGGGCTTCCCCTGTATGTCATGAAGAGGACCAACCCGTTCAAGGTTTCCTACGCCATCGACTACATCCGGCAACAAGCGATCGCCGCCCTGGGATACCGACGCGCGATGAATGGAGGCTTTCACATTTACAGTACGCTTGATTTGAAGTTGCAGAGAGCAGCTGAACTCGCGGTGCGTGAATTGCTTGCCAAGATCGAAACCCAACCCGGGTATGATCACGTGACCTTTGACGACTACCGGAAGTTCGCCAAGCCTATCGAAGAGGAGCTGAATCGCGGCAATGTGCTCCTGAAGTTGCCGGAACCGAAGTATTTGCAAGGCGCGGTGATGGCGCTCGAAAACTCGACGGCGGGTATTCTTGCCATGGTCGGGGGCAGAGATTTTAAACACAGCGAATATAACCGTGCGACCATGGCCCGCCGCCCCATCGGAACGGCCTTCACGCCGTTTGTTTTTGCCGCGGCCTACGAAAAAGGGATCTTTCCTGGGTCCACGGTCGACGACTCTTGTCTGGATAATCGGTATGTAATGGTCGGCGGTGATTCCGGCATTCTGGGGGAATGGGGCGTCGAGCGTGAGCAGAACGAATACGAAGGTCCGATTCCGGCGCGCGAGGCGCTCGCGAAAGGCAAGAATGCCGCCGCCGTGCGCCTCGGTTTGCGAATCGGCTTGGACCAAGTCAAGTCAACTGCTCTCAGTGCGGGAATTACCTCACCGCTGCGCAACTATGCCAACGCCTTTCTCGGGAGCAGCGAGGCCACCCTCGAGGAGATTACCTTGGCCTATACTGTCTTCGCAAATGGTGGTTCAAGGGCCAAGCAGCCTCACATCATCGAAAAAATTGCCAACGCTGAGGGTAAGCAAATCTTCAAAGCGGAACCACAGACCGTAAAAGCGATTAGTCGCGAGGCAGCCTGGCAGGTGACTGAAGGACTGGAGGCTGCTTTGCGCACCGGTGCCGCCTCCATCGCTTTCGCCGAATTCGGGTTGAAAGACATGCCAGTTGCGGGAAAAACGGGCACGGCCTACAACTTCACAGACACGTATTTCTTTGGTTACAGCAGCGGGGTGACCTGCGGCGTGTGGGTGGGATTCGATCGTCCCACCCGAATTTACCGCGGAGCCTTCGGAAAGGACCTCGCCCTGCCGATCTGGACAAAGGTTATGAACATTGCTTCCGAGGAATTCCCTCCGGTGAAATTCGATAAACCCGGCACTTTGAAAGCTGTTGAGATCTGCCGGCGCTCCGGATTGTTGGCGACACCAAGATGTTCGCGGGACTCGAACACTGACGGTCCAGGCTCCGGCACTTTTAACGAATACGGCACGGCAGCCCAGGTCCCCAAGGAACGCTGCGACATTCACGGCGGTGGAGTTCGCAGCTACGCGCGGGAGTATGACCAGGAAGAATGGCCGAGAGCAGCTGCAGCCATCGACCTCTCGACGGTGCGACCGATAGCTGTAATGACGCCGACAGTTCTGGGACTTAACGATGTTTACGGAGCTGTACGACCTGCGGGACACCCCTTCGAGGACGCAATTCCCATCGCCCGCGCGATTCCGGTCAATGCCGCCGACGTGCAAGAGGCCAGCAACGCTGTTGCCCAAGCCTCGGAAGCAGCACATCCGACGGACGTTCGTCCGTCGGCGGAACCTGAGATCCGCAAGGCGGAGGCAGTGCGCCCGCTGGACTCCCCGATGGATGCTCCGAGCATCCAGGCACCGACGCCGGAGCCAATCACTTTTTGAGGACGGTCGCCGTCAGCCGCACGTCCGAACCGATACGCTTGAAGAGGACAGAGCTGAGGCGGACTGCGTGCTCGTTGTCCCGAACACCCCGGCCGCCGGTGAGGGGGATGGCACCACCCACAAGGATTGGTGCCATATAGAAGCAGACTTCGTCTACGAGCGATGCATCGAAAGCCTCGCCTAAGACGCGCCCTCCTCCTTCAATGAGAACAGCGGCTATCTCTCGGGATCCCAGTTCGCGCAAAGCCGAACGCAAGCTCATTCCTTTCATGATGAGGGTTCGATCCCGATACTGGTCAGTGAAGATTTTGGCGGTGGGAGGGAGTCGCCCAGATCTGGTCCAAACCACGCGCCACGGCTGAGAGCTGGGCGAAAGCCCTCGGACGGTCAGTTGCGGATCATCCACGCGGACAGTTCTACCTCCCACTAGAATCGCCTGCACACGACTGCGAAGTTTCATCGCATCCTGGCGGGAAGCCTCACTTGTAATCCAACGACTTTCGGGCGGAGAATTGATGCGTCCATCCAGGGTCATCGCCGCCTTGGCGATCACATACGGCATTCCCCTGGAGATCCACTTGTTCCATTCAGTATTCAAGGCTGCGCACGGCTCGGCGAGCACGCCCGCGCAAACTTCGATGCCGGCGCGCGAAAGAAACGCGGCGGCGCGTCCGGAATGCTTGGGATTCGGATCGGTCGCCCCATAGTCGACTCGCGCAACCCCGGCTTCAACGATGGCGTCGGTGCACGGCGGCGTCCGACCTTGAGTCGAGCAGGGCTCGAGCGTTACGTAGAGGGTAGCGCCATGGGCTCTCTGGCGTGCTCTTCCCAAAGCCTCGATTTCGGCGTGGTTGGTTCCAGCTGCTCGATGCCAGCCCCTTGCGACGATAGTTTCCTCGGACACTATTACGGCGCCCACGGCAGGGTTCGGATGGGTGGCGCCAACGCCCTTGCGCGCCTGACGGATCGCCTCGCGCATAAATTCTTCATCTGCCGGCATCGAGTGGCAGCGTCGGCATCATCCCCTCTGCAATCAATCGAAAACTTGAGCTGAAACCCTCCCAAGCTCACACTGCTTCAATGGAC
>DATDKN010000377.1:0-3801 GCA_036519995.1 Terrimicrobium sp.
CCGCTTTCTAAGAACTTTAAGTTTTCGTGGAAGAGCCGGTTTATCCGTGGTGTTCCCGTGGCCGAATATCGTCGGCTATTTGGAGACCTGAGGACGAGGTTCAGCTGGTGCGCATGCTTCGGGCGTATAGCCGCACGGAAAGGCAGGGGCGATGGAGGCACGCCTGTGGAGTTGCCATGGACGGGTGTTTAATTGGAGTGGTCTAACCATGCATATTCTCGAGGTTGGTATGCATTGGTTTCCGGAGGGCGGTGGCGGAGCAGATCGCTACTTTTACGGCTTGGTTTCGGAGTTGGCGCATCAGGATTACGCGTTGAAGGCCTTTGTTTTCGGCGAAGGCAAACCAACTGTGGGATCGCATGTGCGCTTCCTGGGAAGCCGGGACCAATCATTGCGGCACCGCTTTCTAAAACTGCGCAAAGGTGTGAAGGAGGAGTTGGCACGCGGAACACGCCCGGCCTTAATTGCTTCGCACTTTTCCTTATACGTCTTCCCGTTGCTTGACTTTCTCTGGCGGCATCCTCACGTCGTGCATTTCCATGGCCCCTGGGCGGAGGAGTCGGCCGCCGAAGGTGAGAGCAGCCGGGCAGTCTACTTCAAGCAAGCAATCGAACGTGTAACTTATGCGACCGCTCGGCGGTTCGTTGTCCTCTCCAAAGCTTTTCGTGACGTCTTGGTCACGCGATACCAAATTCGGGAAGATCGTATTGATGTCGTGCCCGGAGGAGTGCAGGCGGATACTTTTAACACCGGCCTGTCGCGCGCCGAGGCGAGAGAGAGGCTCGGCTGGCCGAAGGATCGGATTATCCTCCTGACCGTTCGGCGTCTGGCGCGACGGATGGGCTTGGAAAACTTCATCGAGGCTGTCGGCCAACTCCGCGAGAAGGAGCAAGGTATTTTGGCTGTCTTGGCGGGAACAGGTCCATTGGCGGGCGAGCTGGCTGCTCTCATCGAGCGAAAGAACTTGCAGGAACATGTCAGACTGGCGGGGTTTGTTCCGGATGCAGACTTGCCGGTTGCCTATCGAGCAGCCGACGTAAGCGTAGTTCCGTCGATTGCTCTCGAAGGATTCGGCTTGATCGTCCTCGAGTCGCTCGCCGCGGGCACGCCGGTGATCGTCACGCCGGTTGGCGGGCTGCCGGAGGTGGTCAGCGGCCTTTCAAAAGATCTGATCCTTGAGGGCTCCTCGCCAGCTCAGATCGCCGGTGGCTTGGCAGCACGCCTCAGCGCACTTGAAAAACTACCATCGGATAGTGCCTGCCAGGCTTACGCCAAGGACAACTTTGATTGGCCGGTGATCGCCAGGAAAGTTATAGGAGTTTACGAAAAATGCCTTCAGAAATAGCGACTCGCAGTAACCATCGTCCTCGAACGGCCATGCCGGTGGTCTTTTTAGATCAAAGCGGCCAGCTGGGGGGTGCTGAGCTTTTTCTGGCGGACCTGGCGCAGGCGTGTTCCGAATGGTCGCGCGTTCTGCTTCTTGAAGACGGGCCCTTTGTCGAGATGCTTCGGGAAAGAGGCGTTTTGGTTGAAACCATATCGATGCCTGGGGAGGCGAAGTCCGTCAGCAAGAGCGCTGGAGTTGGATCGCTTGTAAGGGCCGCACCCCAGTTGCTTGCCTTCTATCAGGAAGTTCGCCGGCGACTTCAAGACGCTAATCTTGTCTATTGCAACACGCCGAAGGCAATTGTGCTTGGTGGCCTGATCGCTTGGCTTTCGAGGCGCAATTTGGTCGTTCATCTTCATGACCTCCTTACCGACGAGCATTTTAGCCCGATGAACTTGAAGCTGCTCCAGTTCTTTGCGCGTAGAGCCGGTCTGGTGATCGCCAACTCAAACGCTACGGCCGAGACGTTCGTAGCCACGGGTGGAAGACGCGCCCTCGTCGAGGTAGTCTACAATGGCTTCGAGCCGGAGCTTTTCGCGCGGCCCAAAGATCTTGTGCAATCTGCCTTGCGCGCACAACTTGGTCTTCCTACCGGTCGCCTAATCGGAATCTTTGGACGCCTGACTCGCTGGAAGGGTCAGCACGTCGCCCTTGAGGCCCTTCGTTCCTTGCCAGGAATCCATCTGGCGATTGTTGGGGAGGCACTTTTTACCGAGGACGACCGTGCTTATCGCGAGGAATTACAGCGCACAGCCGAAGAGCCGGGCTTGCAAGGGCGCGTGCATTTTGTCGGATTTCGCTCTGATGTGACCGCACTGCTGCAAGCGATGGATGTGGTTGTTCATTGTTCGGTTGCAGCCGAGCCGTTCGGGCGTGTGATCGTCGAATCAATGCTTGCTGGAACCCCGGTCGTCGCTACGCGGGGCGGCGGAGTTGATGAAATCATCACCGACGGTCAGGACGGATTTCTGGTTTCTCCCGCCGATCCGCCGGCGCTGGCCTTGGCGGTTGGCAAGATCATCCAGGATCCGGACCTTGCCGCGAAGCTATCGTCGGCGGCTCTTGAGAGTGCCCGTGAGAGATTCTCGATGGAAAAGACAGTCGGCCGCATCCGCCAGCTGCTCGAGGATATCGTAAACATCGAATGACCCACTCACCTTCTGTTCGCAAAATCGCCATCGTGCACGATTGGCTTCCGCTTTACGGCGGCGCCGAACGCGTCCTGGAACAGATCCTTCTGGTTCTTCCGCAAGCCGATATTTTCAGCATGATCGACGCGATTCCACCGGGGCAGCGTGGTTTTCTGCAAAACAAACCTGTCACAACCTCCTTTGTTCAGAGGCTGCCGGGCGCCAAGACTCGGTATAGGTCTTATTTTCCCATCATGCCCCTGGCGGTCGAGCAGTTTGACCTTTCTCCTTACGACCTGGTCATTTCGAGCAGCTATTCCTTCGCGAAAGGGGTCCTCACAGGTCCAGACCAGCGTCACCTTTGCTATTGTCACTCTCCGATCCGGTACGCCTGGGACATGCAGCATCAATATCTCGAGCAGTCGGGCCTCAGCAAGGGATTGAAAAGCTTCATCGTGCGATTTCTGCTTCATTACGTTCGTCTTTGGGACTATCGAACCGCCGCTGGTGTGGATGCCTTCGCGGCCAATTCAGCTTACATCGCGCGGAGGATCATGAAGGTTTATCGCCGCGAGGCGGAGGTGATCTACCCTCCAGTGGCGATCGATAATTTCCAGATCGAGGAGAGAAAAGAAGACTTTTACCTGACGGCTTCCCGAATGGTTCCCTACAAAAAGATGGATCTCATCGCCGAGGCGTTTAGTCGAATGCCGGAGAAAAAGCTGATCATCATCGGCGATGGACCGGAAATGGATAAGGTCCGGGCAAAGTCGGGATCGAACGTTGAACTTCTTGGCTACAGGGATAATGCGACCTTGCGATCGCACTTGCAACGCGCGAAGGCTTTTGTCTTCGTGGCAGAGGAAGATTTCGGAATCGTTCCCGTGGAAGCCCAAGCGTGCGGGACGCCCGTGATTGCCTTTGGTCGAGGTGGAGTCGCTGAGACGGTAATCCCGGGTAAGACCGGGATCTTGTTTTACGAGCAATCCGCAGAATCACTGGCGGGCGCAGTGCGCCTGTTTGAAACGGGAACCTTTTCACCTGCGGAGATTCGGCAACAGGCCGAAAAATTCAGCGCAGAAGTGTTCAGGCGGAGGTTTTCGGATTTTGTGCGGAGGAATTGCCAAGGTTGGGAGGCTTCCCTCGGATTGTAAGGCGGTTGAAAGCGGGAGTGAAAGGCGCTTTATTTCTGACGTCCGACGACTGTTCGCACATCTACGCTGACCATAGTTTCATGACGAAATTCCTTCGGTCCCTCCTGTTCCTCGGATGGTTGGGGATCAT
>DATDKN010000378.1:0-4267 GCA_036519995.1 Terrimicrobium sp.
TTCTGCTGGTTGCCGACCTTGAGATAGAGCTGCGTGAGTTGGTCATACGCGGCAATGCTAAGTGGATTGAGCGCGACTAGATCCTCAATGACCTCGACCGCGGCCTGGATCTGGCCGGCTTCAATCAGGCAACCCGCAAGCTTCTCACGGATCTGCGGATAAGATGGCCTCAGTTCAACGACCTTTCTGTAAAATGGGAGCGCCTTGCTCGTCTGGCGAGTTAGAACATACAAGTCGCCAACCTTGCTGAGCACTGCGGGATCCCTTTCCCCAAAGGTGGCCGCCTTTTCCAGAAGGCGGCCGACGCGCTGAAGTTCGGCCTCGGTCAAAGTAGCTCCCGAGTCACGTAGCACATTACGGCTGCAGAGTTCGGCCAGCGAGAGCCAGAAGCTGGCATCCTCGCTCTTCGAACGGGTCGCCTTCTCGAGGACCTGCTCTGCTTTCGCGGTTTGGCCCCCTGACAGATAGACTTCCCAGAGCGCTTCATAGGGAGCGAACGATTTTGGCGCCATCTCGATGGCCGCCTGGGCGTATTTGGTAGCCAACTCCGGCTTGTGCAGGTGGCGCAGGTAAGTTGCGCTCAATGCAAGATAGGGAGCCGTTTCCTTTGGCGCCGCCTTGACCGCGTCTTTCAACACGGAGATTGCCTCGGCTGTTTCTCCGCGGCGAAGGTAGTCATAGGCCACCTTGATAGCTAGGTCGGTGTTGGCGGGATCCAAAGCGAGGGCCTTGCGATAGCTTTCGAGCGCCTTTTCAGGCCCGTCGCTCTCCTCTTCGAAGAGGCCGTTGACAAACCACGCCAGCGCGTCCGCTTTGCGCTGACCCTTGCTATCCAAGGCACGGCTCGTCTGGGCCGCATCCGTGGGAAGCACATCAGCAACGGCCCCCAGGGCGGCAAAGTCGGCCAGCGCAAAGACAGCACCCGCCAAAAGAAGGAGGATCTGCCGAGTTCTGCGACCGGCAGCCTCGATTGCTCCCTTCCCGCTCATGCTCGAAGTGTATCTCTTACGACTTGTAGCGCAAACGCTTCTTGTGACGATTTTCGCGCATGCGTTTACGGCGCTTGTGTTTCGCGATCTTCGCCTTTCTCTTCTTTTTCAGTGAACCCATGAACGGTGTGTGAACTCCAAGCTAATAGACGACCTTGTTAAGCGGATACTCGATTATTCCCTCTGCACCCAATGTTTTAAGTTTGGGAATGATCTCGCGGACGATCTTCTCCTCGATCACCGTCTCGACAGCAACCCACCCAGCCTGGGCCAAGGGTGAAATTGTAGGATTTCGGAGCGCGGGCAATGCCTCAAGCAAATTCTTCAAGTTTGATTCCTGAAGATTCATCTTTAGGCCGACCAAGTCCCTGGCATTGATTGCGCCCTTGAGCAGAAGGGTTAGCGTTTCGAGTTTCGCGCGCTTCCATCTGTCCTCGAAAGCCCCGTGGTTGACGATCAATACGGGGTACGATTCCAAGAGGGTTTCGACAATGCGCAACTTATTGGCCCGCAGAGAAGAACCGGTCTCGGTGATATCGATGATCGCGTCCACGAGATCGGGAACTTTGACCTCTGTTGCCCCCCATGAAAACTCTATTTCGACATTTACTCCCGCGCGTTCGAAGAAGCGCCTGGTCAGTCCGACTGCTTCGGTGGCTACTCGCTTGCCTTCAAGGTCTCGCACGTTACGGATGGGCGATTCCTCCGGAACGACAAGCACCCAGCGCGTTGGCCGGGCGCTGGCTTTGCTGAACGATAGCTCAGTGATCTCGCGCACGTCTGATTCATTTTCCGCCACCCAATCGCGGCCGGTGATTCCCGCATCGAGATATCCGTGTTCGACATAGCGACTAATCTCCTGGGCACGCAGCAGCCGGATTTCCAGCTCAGGATCATCGATTGCCGGCCGATAGGAGCGCGTTGACCCGGACACCGAAAAACCAGCCTTGGCAAACAGGTTGATCGTTGCCTCCATCAGACTTCCCGAAGGAAGACCGAGAGTCAGAATGCGCGAGGACATGCGGAAGGCGGATTAACGGCGAGTTCCGGTTTTCTCGCAAGGGGAAAAGCTGCGCTCATTCTGGCGCACCACCGGAGGTCCGTGCGTGTCGCGCTTGTCGCGCCTGTAAGAATTTCAGGACCAGGAAATAGAACAGAGCGGCCGCTGGGGCTGCAAGGAAGAGCGAACCGAGCAGAAGCGGAAACCCGATGTGGAAAAATGTGGTCCATTTCAACATTTCGCTCACATGGATGTGGTGCATCTCCATCTTGGGCGGGAAGTGATGCGGATGACTAAGCAGCCAATAACCGAGATCGTACTCGACACGCAGCAGAACTGGCCACAGCGGTGTGACGATGTCATGCAATGACACAGCAATTACTGCAGCGATCGGATTGCAGCGAAGAAGATAGGCGCCGCCAAGTGAAAGCAGTGTCTTAATTCCAAAGAGCGGCGTGAAACCGACGAACACTCCAATCGCCACGCCGCCAGCGATCGCATGAGGGGTATCCCGCAACGTGACCAACTTTGATCCGAGATCCTTGAAATGCTCCATCAGGCTTTTCATGCGACAAGCGATAAATGGCGGGTTCATCGGCTTCCAGATTGAAATTCCAGGAGGCCCGCCATAGTTTGAGAAATCTATGATCGCCGCTGAGTTTGAGGATGTTCACAGGGACTCGGCATCGAGCTTCTCGCGCTGGCTCATTCCTGCTCTGGTCCTCTCGCTGCTCCTGCATTTCTTGTTTTGCTTCTGGGCGCGCAATTTTTCCCTGCCCTCGACCGGCCGCGAAGTCTACGAACGGATTGTCCCGCGGACGTTCAACCTCGAGCGAGTCGAAATTGACTCGAAGTTGCTGGCCCCGGAAGAAGGTTCCGAAAAACAGGCTTCGTTGGCGCCGGAAAGCGTCAATTTGCCCGACGAGAAGGCGTCCTTCGAAAAATTGATGTCCGACAACAAGGGAGAACCGGCGGCACCAAAGATCGACCAATCTGTGCTCTCGGAGAAGCCAACGGCTTCTTCAACCACGCTTGAAGAGACCAAGCAAATGGCCAAGCGGAGCGGCGCCGAGAGTATTCTCGAGGATACCCGCGCCCTGCAAAAGGCGCTTCTCGCCGAGAAGCCGAGCGCGGCAGGACGCCCGACCGGCAAAGTGCTCGATCCGCAAGCTCTGACCGGCCGTGCCATTGCCAAGACCGGCCCATTGCGTGGCGGCGACACCCCGGGCTTTAGCAACCTGGACGAGCTTCTCGCCCGCACTGGACCTCTCAGCGCGGAAACTGCGCCGATCTTGATGCCTACCGATTTGCTCTTCGATTACGATCAGGACAGTCTCCGTGTCGAGGCATTGGCCAGCTTGGAAAAGCTGGGGACTCTGATCCGACGGAATCCACAAGCCTCCTTCATCATTGAGGGGCATAGCGACTCGTTTGGCTCCGACGTATACAACATGGAGCTCAGCCGCCGACGGGCGGAAACTGTCAAAGCTTGGCTCATCCGGACGATGAATATCCCTCCCCAGCGAATCTCCGCCCGAGGGTTTGGCAGAACGCGACTCATTGCACCAGCGTCTGGAACCATTGAGGAGCAGCAGATCAATCGACGCGTCGAAATTGTCATTCGGACCAAGTAAACTTGGATGCTCCATGCAAGATGCGGACCATCCAGTGGAATTAAGAATTTAGGCAGTTGCTTCAAGAGGTGGGAAAATCTGCCGCACCTCGAGTTGCCTGTATGCCACACCTGATGATTACTCCCAACGAACAGGCCCTCGAGTCGGCCGCACGTGCACTCCGCGAAAAAGCCCTTAAACGCGTCGGCGAAAGCATTGAGATCTTTCGCGGCTTTCGCAAGGTCGAGGAACATCGACTGCGAATGTGGCACCACGCTGGTGGCGGCGGACGGGAAGTTGCCCGCCAACGCTCGGACTTGGTCGACATCCTCTTTAAGGAACTCTTCGAAGGCGTGGTCCGTTCCGTGGTTCCAAAAGGCCTCTCCGAACCGCTCGTTATCATGGCACTGGGTGGATACGGCCGCCGGGAACTCATCCCTTTCAGTGATATCGATATCATGTTCACGACGGCCAACCCGCATCCGTCGAGGGAATCGGAGGAAGTTATCCGAAAAACGCTGACGACCCTCTGGGATATTGGCTACAAGGTCGGCCACTCCACCCGCTCAATCTCGGAGACCATCAAGCTCGCCAATGCGGACATGGTCACAAAAACTTCTCTTCTGGAATCGCGCTATCTGAGCGGCGACCGGGATCTCTTTAAT
>DATDKN010000379.1:0-3763 GCA_036519995.1 Terrimicrobium sp.
TCTTTTTCCTTTGGTCGTCTACATTCAAGGCTCCGCGTGGTTCAAGCAAGACCTGGGGTACGAAATCCCTCAATTGTCGCGGTTCGCGCGGAAGGGGTATGTCGTCGCTGTGGTCGAATATCGGCCCTCGCCGATCGCGCCCTTTCCGGCGCAGCTCAAGGATGCGAAGACAGCGATTCGCTTCCTGAGAAGGAATGCGACCACTTACAGCATCGATCCTGACATGATCGCCCTCTGGGGCGATTCTTCCGGAGGTCACACTGCCATAATGACGGGCATAACCCTTAGTGATCCGGCGTTGAGCGACGAATCGCCAATCGACGAGCCGATTCAGGTCAAGGCCGTCGTGGATTTCTACGGGCCGATTGATATCAGCAAGATGAACCTCGAACCGTCCACCCAGGATCATCGCGACCCAAGTTCGCCCGAGGGAATGCTGATTGGAGGCGTCCACGTTTTGGAGAACCCTGGCAAAGTCAAACCGACGGTTCCGATTACCTATCTCGACAAAAAGAAGGAGGTTCCTCCTTTCCTGATCATTCATGGCAATAAGGACAGGCTCGTTCCGTTCGGGCAAAGCGTGTTGTTGTATGAGGCCCTAAAGCAGAACGACAAATCCGTGGTGATGTATAAACTGGATGGAGCGGATCATGGCGGCTCTCCCTTCTGGACCGATGAGGTGCTAGAGATCGTCGACCGTTTCTTGCGCGAGCACCTCTAAGGCAGATGCTCCTAGCATCGGCTTCGAAGTGACGTCGAGACGACTGGTCTGCGGGAAGCGCTCGTGAAAAATCTACTCCTCATAATAATCCTGGCGTGCCTTTCGATGCTGGGAGCGTTCTCGACGGATACCTACCTACCCTCCTTCCCGTCAATTGCCGACGAGTTTCGAATCGGCCTCGATGTCGTGCAGCAGACTCTCACCGTCTATCTGCTCGCGATGGCAGTGATGACGCTCTTTCACGGCACGCTGTCAGACGCATTGGGTCGGCGCCCAATCATTCTCGGCGGATTGGTGTTTTATGTGGCCGCATCGGCGGGCGCCTTATTTGCGCGCAGTTTTTCATTCCTGCTGTTTTGTCGTCTCGTCCAGGGCATGTTCGCCGGTGTTGGCATGGTGGTTGGGCGTGCGATGATTCGCGATCGTTTCTCCGGGCCGGAGGCGCAAACGGTGATGTCCTACACGACGGTTGTATTCGGTCTTGCGCCGGTGCTGGCGCCTATTCTCGGGGGCTGGCTGGAAGTCGCTTTCGGTTGGCGCTCGGTCTTCGGATTTCTGGCTACTTTTGGGGTTCTCTTGTTGGCAGCGTGTGCGTTGAAACTTCCGGAGAGCTTGCCGCCTGCCAGGCGGTCGCCTCTGCACCTGAGGAATACTTTGAAAAACTACATCGTTATGGCAACCGACCGCCGGTTTTTATTTCAGTCCCTTGCCATTGCTCTAGCCGCTTCCGCGCTCTTCATTTACATCAGCGCTGCGCCGGTCTTCGTTTTACAGATTCTCGGCCTGTCAGAGACATCGTTCGCGTGGCTGTTTATTCCAATGATCACAGGAATCATGTTGGGGTCGTTGGTGGCTGGTCGGGTGGCGCATTTCTGGCGTCCGGAACGGACCATCCGTATTGGATTTGGCCTGATGATGGGCGCTGCGATCGTGAACGTGCTCTACGCTTGGTTTTTCACTGTCGCGATACCCTGGGCCGTTCTTCCGATTCTGCTTTGCACCTTCGGTATGGCCTTCGTCTCTCCGGCTATGACCATCGTGACGCTGGATCTCTATCCCTCACGGCGCGGCATGGCCGCCTCGCTCCAATCCGCGTTCGTCATGGGTGCCTTCTCGATCTACTCTGGTCTTGTGGTGCCTTTCCTCTTTGGAAGTGCTCTCAAGCTGGCAGTTGGAGTCCTCGCCGGCTTTCTGGCTAGCGTCGCGCTTTGGGCTTGCGGGCAGCGGCAGTCTTCTGGGCATGCAGCCTCACCAGCGCCTCCGATTGATTCACGGATATAGCTTCGATCAAGGACAAAATCGCCAGTGTCCTTGCTTAGCTTCCCCGGTCTAGGTGGCAGCCTTTTCCGCTCGCTAGCGGCTTGATCCGCTAAAGGCCTATATTTGACCTTTCAGCCAATTTTTGTCACCATGCGTCCGATGGAAGCGCACCCTTTCCGCTTGAGCTAGGCGCAAGAACCATGGCCGAGCGAAACCCCTATGACGACGATGCCGACGGCGCATCCAAACTGTCGTCCCGGCGTCCGGAGCAGGCCGCCAGCGATCGTATCGATGAGATCCGCCAATACTTGAGCGACCTCCACGCCAGACGCAACGTCATCAAGCGCACTGTTACCAAGTCAGGCCAGGAGCTTGACTGGGTTCCGATCGAGTCGCAAACAAAGAATGGCAAGATTGCCGCACCCCCCGACGAGACTCGAGCGGAGATCCCTCACGACCGGGATCGCCCAACCCGACGCGTGCCGCTCGAACTCGACGATCCAGACGCAGAGCTCGGTCCACCAGGCACCGTGCCTCTCGCGCGTTATCCGATCGATTTGATTGCACCTGATGGTGATCTTAGAGATTGGCTGTCCAAAACGGGACATTCACGACGCATGCTGCCTCCTGACGCGCTTGTCAGCCGGGCGAGCCCACCGGGCTACAACGTCCACGCGGCCGCATTTCACTCGGGGACAAGCTACGGCACGGAGGGCATGATGAATGTGGCGCGCCCGTGGGTGGAGTGGTCCGACGAGTTCTCCCTCGGCCAATTCTGGGTAACTCGCGGAATCGGCGCCCAAACCCAGACGGTTGAGGCTGGTCTACAGGTACGCAAAGATTCATATGGCGATTGGGAACCGCACGTCTTCGTTTTCTACACAACGAACAACTATGGGCGGAGCGGTGACTTCATTGGCGGCTATGATCAGGACATTAGAGGTTGGGTTCAGGTTTCCCAAGTGATATATCCGCGGACTCGCATCAGCCCAATCAGCCAGATCGGAGGCACCCAGTACGAGATGGACTTCAAAGTCCAACTGTCACTGGGAAACTGGTGGATAAAGGTGAACGGACAATGGATGGGCTACTACCCAAACGGCCTCTTCGCCACTACCGGCTTACGCAACGAAGCGGACCAAGTGAATTGGGGCGGAGAGGTCTTTGATGCTCTATCGCATCCGGAAACGACAGCCACCGATATGGGCAGCGGGCTATTCCCGTGGGAGGGCTTCTCGCGAGCCGCGTACATGCGCAACCTGATGATCCAAACCGACCAGGCCGGCACGATGACGGCATTCACTGGCTCCGCCTCGGCCGATCAAACTGATTGCTACGACATAAAGGCCGATCTCAGCGGCAGTGGAGTGTGGGGATCCTACTTCTATTGGGGAGGAACGGGACGTAATTCGGCGTGCCCGTAAGTTGGCGAACCCGGAGCTAAATTCGACATCCCTCAGTCCGGATCACGTCTATGGCGGCTTGCCGTGACGGAAGCAGAATCCTATCCGCGGGAAGGCGCGTCAACGCGCAACGTGCCCACCCGCTTGGTCTATTCGGACATCGTCCGCTTTAATCGACGACACATGGTAGTCCCGCAGGGTATTCGAGTTAAGGCACGCGACTCCAGCGCCTAAACTGAACACTGCCATTCTGAGAGCCTGCCAACGCCTTCGCGAGGAGTCCAAGAACCGGGCCCACGACTCTTGCCTAAGGCCCGCGTTTCTTCGTCATCCAAGAGTGGAGCAATGTCTACATCGAGGAGGCTGTTCCAGTTAAGTG
>DATDKN010000380.1:0-3289 GCA_036519995.1 Terrimicrobium sp.
ACAGGTTACAAATTTATAGTACTGGCAGCCCCGGCATGGTCCATCCTTTGGATTGTGCCAGCCATAAGCGGGACCCAATTTTCTTAAAATCTGAGGGTGATGTTGGCCCCACAGTGAACCGCAACTCGAGGCGGGGCGAGCCGCCGCACGCTCACCGCTCAGAAATCACCTGGATGGAGCTCTCATCCGCTGGACTTCCTGAGCTTCCAGTCACGCTCAGATTAAACTTCGGCTGATGCGGCTTACTCGCCTTCTTTGATTTCGGCAATTTTTTCCAACCTGTGACATTTGTCACAGGCATCGGTGGCCCCTCCCGAGTAAGGCTGTACTTGCAGTGAAGCCTAGGACTCACGGGCTTCGCTACCTCGTCGCGCGAGCGCACGAGTCCATTGCTGCTTCTCCGTCTAGCCGGGAAGGCCAGGAAAACGACTTGTGACAAAGGCCCGGAGCTATCTATGATCACGGTTCCCGAACTCACGGCGGAGGCATTGGGCTCTTTTCTCGCCTCCGACATGAATCGGATGTTCGAATCTTCGCAGACGCACCTAACCGAGCTTGTTCCCTCCTTGGCCCGGCTTGCGCTCGAGTGCATTGGAAACAGCGACGCCCTCTACCACAACGTCGAACACACGATGCTCGTCACGCTGGTCGGGCACGACATTATGAAGGGGCGCGCGCTACTCGTTCCCACACACCCCAGCGATTATGCGCACCTGATCGTTGCGTGCCTCATGCACGACATCGGCTACGTCCGCGGCATTCTCAAAGGAGACGGACCGGACGGGTACGTCATCGACGCGGCTGCACGAAAAACAAAACTGTCGCGCGGATCATCCGACGCCGCGCTCTTGCCCTATCACGTGGACCGGTCCAAGCTGTTTGTAATGGACCGCATTGCAACTAGCGAGGTTCTTGACGCGGCAAGGATTGCCCGCGCGATTGAATTCACGAGATTTCCGACGTCTGCCGACGCGAATGATCAAGAAAACGAAGAGGGCTCGCTCTTGCGAGCCGCCGATCTCATCGGGCAGCTCGGCGATCCGCACTATCTGCGAAAGGCCAATGCATTGTATTATGAGTTTGACGAGGCCAGCATGAATAAACAACTTGGCTATACATCGCCCGCGGATCTTGTGGATTTATATTCGCAATTCTATTGGAACAATGTTTCTCCACAGATCCGACCCGCAATCCGCTACCTCAACGTCACCTCGAGTGGGCGACAATGGATTGCGAATCTTTATAGCAATGTGTTCCGTGCCGAGCGCGATCTGCACTTATCAGGGCCACAACAATAATCCGGCTGGGTGAGCTCCTGCCGGTTTGCGAAAAATTCCAGCGTTGGCTGATGCAAGCCGAAGCGTCCGAAATTTATCGGCGCTTGCTAAAGCTTGTTTCGTGGGGCGTTGTACTGCTTTCGGCGGCATTACCTTCGTTGGCCTAGTCCCTACTGCGCGGGCCCCTTCTTTTTGATCGGCTTAATATTAGACGTCGTTGGCTGCCACTCGGTGTCAGGTCTCTTTGGGCAAGCTCCGTGGGAACGGCCGAACACGACCGAATGCGAACTCTTTGAGGGGTGTCATTCGTGAGGTAGGTGCAGGGTGCAGGCAGCGCGCGATCATTGTGCTTGCCGGTAGCGGTCTCGGTCACGGCACAGATCCAGTCGCGCGTCGCGGACGGAATTTTGCACCCAATCGACACACCTAACTCGGTAACGCCAACAGCAATCCGTTCGGTTGCTGCTTGACTGATCCTCGCCCGGCAAGCCATGGTTGAGGCGCCAATGAACCATGGATAAGGCACTTCCTTTCAAAGCTTGTGAGGTCGAGCCGTGGAGCCGGAGGAAAGAGACCTAAAGGGGGCCCGTCAGCTACTCGGGAATTGCGTCCTTTTCGGCGGCTTGAGCGCTGACGAGCGTGCTGCCGTCGTTGCGCGGGGCCGCATTCGGACCGTTAATGCCGGCGAGACTATCTTCGCCATAGGCTCTCCTGGCGACCAGATGATGGCTCTGCTCCGCGGAACTATACGCATCAGTGTACCGTCCTCGGAAGGGAAGGAGCTGTTGCTGGCGATTATTCAGCCCGGTGAGGTATTCGGTGAACTAGCAGTTTTAGATGGTAAAGAGCGATCCGCAGATGCCATCGCGGAGAACCCATGCACGTTAGCGATTTTGGACCGACATGACATTCTATCGTTCTTCGAACGCAACCCCGCCGCCTGGCCCAAACTCGTCAAAGTATTGTGTCAGCGATTACGGCACACCGACCAAGTCTTCGCCGAAGTTGCGCTGCTTCAGCTCCCCGCGAGATTAGCGAAGTCCCTGCTGCGCCTTTTGGACACCTCTGAGCCAGGAAAGGCGCCAACGATTCGTTTCAGCCAACGGGAACTGGCAAACATGGTGGGGGGCACGCGCGAAAGCGTGAACAGGTGTCTTCGCAACTGGCAGCGTACCGGAATTGTTCAAATAACGGAAGGTTCGATCATTATCACCAATCGACCCGCTCTTGAAAATATGGCGGAGCGGACCTGACGCTCGCACGGCTCCGGGTTCATCGATCCGATCGTTACGTCCCCGAGGCGCCCGCTTCTTCATGTGATCATAAGATCAGGGCTCCGCTTCAGGACAAGCTCATGGTCTCGGCCGTCTCAAACCCGGATACGACGCTACTTGGGTAGCATTTTCAGCCCCTGTTATTTCGGCGTTGTGTGTAACGGGGCTCACAACGGCTGTCGATACCGCCCTCTAGACTCCTGTACAGCGACATTGATTTGGCGCCAGGAGGCAGACATGGCACCGAGAACAATCCGGTTGAGACTTCTCTTCGTGATGGGCTTTGCGATGGCAGTGATCATCCTAGCGATCACGACGTGGCCCTCGGATTCTGGAAGCGGCCCCACCACGCCAATTCCGTCAACGGAAACGGTCTACCGCCCCCTCAATACCCGAATGTGTTCTGAAGGTTTGGAAGCGGTCCGAATGTGATCGGGAACCCGACATCCGACTGGACGTTGGCGCTCGCAACTCGAATCTGCCATTGACCCTCGAGCATCCGATGGGAACTGTCAACGGTGGTCAGCGCGTGCTCGATCAGATTCGGCCTGGTAATCCGCCTACCAATGAAATCAGTTCTGCGTCGAAATTAGGCCCCTACTAGGTGTCGCAAGGCGCCCCAACGGACAACCGAACGCGGGCTGCTCGCTCTCCGGCGTCGAGGTCAGAATAGCACAGCTTCATACTGGATTGGCCTCGCAAAATCCTTGCGGATCCGAGCCGGCGTCGCCTCCAGGC
>DATDKN010000381.1:0-7559 GCA_036519995.1 Terrimicrobium sp.
CTCTTGAGCTATGCTTGGTGGGGAAATCGCAATGATCAGTCTGGAGACAACGTCTTCGAGGGCGGATTTCTAGGAATGGACAATATCGGCGTTTTCGACCGCCGCTATCTATTGCCCGACGGAAGTAAGATCGAACAAAGCGATGGCACCGCGTGGATGGCAATGTTCGCCCTGAGCATGCTCAATGTCGCTCTCGAGCTCGCCACCGAGGACCCGGCCTACGAAGACATTGCCGATAAGTTTCTCAACGATTTCATCTACCTGGCGGCGGCGATCAATGCCAAAGGCACCGGCGGCTTCACGCTCTGGGATGACGAAGATGGTTTCTATTACGATGTGCTCAGGCGACCGGACGGCACCGTTGATTACCTGCGAACCCGCTCAATGGTTGGACTCACTCCCCTCTTCGCCGTTGAAAGCTTTAGCACCGATATGGCGAGGCAGTTTCCAATCCTGCGCAAGCGCGTGCAGTGGTTTCGTGACCGTCGCCCGCATCTGCTGGACCAGCTTCATCACATCGGCGTCGAGGTGCAAGGGCGCCGGTTGGTTTCGCTCGTTCCACCAGAACGACTCCGCAGGATTTGCGAACGCCTCTTTGATGAAAGCGAATTCTTGGCCCCCCATGGGATCCGTGCGCTTTCCCGTTATTACCTTGATCACCCCTACACGTTCACCGAAGCGGGCGAGACTGAAACCCTTCGCTACACTCCGGCGGACAGCCCGGTGGCTATGTTTGGTGGCAACTCGAATTGGCGCGGTCCCGTCTGGATGCCGATGAACTACCTTTTGATCGAAGCACTCCAGAAATTCGGCTTCTATTTCGGCGATACTTTCAAGGTGGAATTCCCAACCGGCAGCGGACGGCAGATGAATCTCTGGGAGGCCTCACTCGAACTTCAAAGAAGGCTCGTCTCGTTGTTTGAGCGCGGTCCCGACGGGCGACGAGCTTTCAATGGGGAAAACGAGCTCTTCCAGAACGATCCACACTGGCGCGACCACATCCTCTTCAACGAATACTTCAATGGTGACAATGGCACCGGTGTGGGGGCCAGCCATCAAACTGGCTGGACCGCCCTCATCGCGAAGATGATCCGGCAACTCCACACCTTCGATCGCAACAGCTAGTTGAGGCCGGCGATGGAGACACCGCCGCGACAAGCCTAGGCTGCCAAAGGAGTTGATCGTTCGAGGGGCTCGCGCTCCTGCGCGCGCTTCGCATTAAGTTTCACCAGAAGCCACATCCCGCCGACATAGGCGAACGTTCCAAAGGGAATCAGCAATCCTTCCCACGTCGGATACA
Organism: Terrimicrobium sp.; assembly: GCA_036519995.1. Taxonomy (GTDB): domain Bacteria; phylum Verrucomicrobiota; class Verrucomicrobiia; order Chthoniobacterales; family Terrimicrobiaceae; genus DASTFP01. The sequence goes on from DATDKN010000381.1 coordinate 1,301, forward strand.
ATCCCAACCAAATCCCCATCCACGCGGGCAATTCCAAACCTGGCACCGGATGAACAGAAAGCCAACCAACGGTTTGGAATAACCTGACCGTCGATCCCATAAAGGTAAACAATACGAAGATTACCAGGACCCCGGTAATAACGAGCATTCGACGGTAGGGAAGCTTCGCCCCGATCGAAAATACAGCAAGTCCCACCACTCCAATAAAGAGTCCACCGATGGCCAAGCCCAGGAGGACAGGACGCATTCCCGCCTCGAGAATGAGCGACTGCATGAACAGGGTTGTTTCGAAGCCTTCTCGAAAGATCGTCACGAAGCCAACACCAACGAGCGCGAGACCTTCCCAACGCGTCTGCTGTTGCCGCTGCGCGGCCTTGCTCAGAGTGCGCAGGCGCGCGTTCCATCCCGTCCAGTAATATTTATGGAAAACCCAATTAGTGACGATGAGCAGAACGACAACCGCGACGACGGAGATGACTGCTTCCAACGTCTCACCGTAGTGGGAAAGGCCCTGCAAAAGCGTGCGCGAGGCTACGAAGATCACTGCCGTGACACCCAGCGCCAGCCATGCCCCGGCGCCGATGCGCTTTCGAATACCCGCGTTTTCTGCGCCCCGCAGCCCCGCGAGGAGAGCGGCGAGAATAACGACCGCTTCCAAACCTTCCCGAGCAACGATGAAAATCGCACCAATGACTGCGGCGGTGGGCGAAAGACCCACCTTGACGAGAGCACTGCATTCTTCCAGCGCATCCAGGGCGCGCTGATACGCCGCCGTGAGCTCCTCTCCGGTAAGTCGCGCATCCAAGGCGGCCTTGATGCCTGGTTCGCCGATCTGGCCGTCGAGAAAGGCTTTCTCGGCCCGCACGGCAAGGGCAGGATCACGCGGCAACGTCCGCGACTCTATCTCCAGATCGAAATTGATGTAAGCATCCAGACGAAGCTGCTCTGCCTTTCGCCAGAGCTTGCTCTGGGCCGCAGAAAGGGACTGTCCCAACAACGAGCGGACTTCGAGGGCCGTTTCGGCAACCACATCGCTTCCCATGCCCGAACGCTTTAAAGTCAGGCCGAAGTCTTGCTGGAGCAGCTTGGAGGCTCGGGAGACAAGGTTGTCGATTTCGGATTGAGCCGTCTTTCCTTCGATGGCACCTTCCAGGCTTTCCAGCGTGCCCAAAAGGTCATGACCGTTCTTTTCCAGCGCCTCCGCCCTGGTTTGGCGCCACACTGGCATTAATTCATTGACGATCTGGCGCGTCTGAATGGTGAAACTTTTCGCCTCCCGATATTCAATCGGAATGGTTATCTCCCCATCACGCACCCCCGACTGGTATTCTTTCGGAATCAGTCGGAGAAGCTTGAGCACGATTCGCTCACGGCGCTCAACGTCCTCGGGACTTAGCAGGTTGGGATAACCTGCCTCCAGAGACAGCCGCCATTGCGCGGCCAAATTCGACAGCTGACTGGAGTTCTCTCGGGCTCCCGCGAGAAAAGATCCGAAGTCGCTTTCGTTTTGCAAGTTGATTGGAGCCGTCGATTTGGTTGCGAGCTGCAGGAGCGATCCTGGCAGCTGCGAGAGTCCCTGAATTTCTGCGGCACGGGCGTAGATGAGCTCGGCGGTCGCGCGATTCTCGTGGATGAGTCGGATGAGCGCGTCGGCCTTCTCGCGAGCGCGAGTGATCTGCCAGACCACATATTCTTTTGCGAGAAGTCTGCTGACCTCGGTCCACTGCGTAGGGCTGCCGCCCAGCCGTTGGAGCGCGAGTGCGCCTTCTACCGAATTGGCGAATTTCGGAAGACGAATGATCGAGCGCCATTCGCGCGCCGCATCGATGTTTCCGGCGCGCTGATTGCTGATCATCTCCAGCGCCGCAACGTGCTGGAGCCGCGCTTGCATGAACCCCACGGCCTCTGCGGTCAGGAGCAATCCTTCCTCCAAGACAGGAAGTGGTGTGTTCCAAAGTTGCCGCGCCTCCGGATTGGTAAGGATCTGGCCGAACTGCTCGCGGGCTTTCCGCAAGCTCTCTTCAATCGCCGGTGACCAGCGGCCGCCGTGAATATCCAATAGCGCCTCATCAAATGCATTCTGCAAAACGGAAGATTCGTCGATCGCATCGGCTCGGAGGCTTGCCAGAGAAACGAGTACACTCAGGAAGATGATCAGCCCTCGCCCCACGCACGATCGTTTTCTGCACTTCATGAGAATTGCGGCTCCCGGCCGCCTCAAACTCAGCTCTCGACTTTTACACCTGCGACTGCAGCACTTTGTTCAATCTGCGGGACGAGCTTGTCCGTTTTCTCCTTGGCCTGCGTCGCCAACTCGTCAATCTCCGCTCCCTTTATCTCACCCTGCTTTTCGCGTTTCTCGATGGTATCAAGAAAGCTCATGACACCCTTGAAACCGAGGTCGACTGACTTGGCGAGGGACTTGTCCTTTTCGGCGACTTGTCCCTCGACCGCCTCAAACATTACCTGACAGCTACCCATGATTCCACGCATATCGGAAACGCGACTCACCGCCTGAAAGCGCCCCGACTTTTCCTTTGCATAACGAGATTCTTTCCAATCTTCAAAATAGTCCGAAAGCGTCGGGGTCATTACGATCATTGCACCGAAACAGTCGGCCACGGAAGCATTCCATGCCTTGGCGTCAGCGAGCAATTCGCCAAGCTTCTGGTTTACATCCTTGGCAGCAGCAGCCAAGACCTCTGGGCGCGGCAACACCTTCTTACCTCCATCGACAGGTGCCACCCAACGTGTATCTCCCGCCCACAGCATTGGTTCGATTATATAGGTAAAGAGAGCGCCTTCCTTATCGATCTTTTGACCGTTTCCGAGGTCCAATACCACGGCAGCCACATCCTCCGGCCCTTCCGAGGCGGGAACTCCCGCATCCAAATAAATGTCGTATTCGGCCAGAGTGGGAACTCCGGCGACAATTCCCTCGATCGTCTCGTAGCCAAAGCTATCCATCGCTTTGTAGTTCTCCTGCATCTTCGCGATGAGTTTATCGATCTTTTTGGGATCGGCTTTATACGCCGCCTCGACAGAACCTCCGTTCGCTGCGACCAGCTTCGAGTAGGCCTCGCTATTCGCCACGAAATCCTCGGAAGCCGCCTTTATTTTTTCGAGACCCTTGAGCAGATAGCTCTTCACGCTCGCAGCTGTCTCATCGCCGTTGGCGCGAGGTCCGAAAACACCCAGGAAAACTAGAACCGACATCAGGAGAAACTGCCAACCACTGGTCTTCATATTGAGAATGAGTTTCAATTTCTCAAACATGATGTCGTTTGCGCAAGAGAAAAGCGGAGGGGTTTTTAGTTTGGGGATTTGCCGAGCTTTAGGTGCCGGCGACGAGGAGATCGACGGTTCGCGTATGTGCGGCCCTGCGGTGCTCAAAGACGAAGATGCCCTGCCAGGTTCCCAAGGTCATTTGCCCGCCGACGATCGGGATCACTTCACTTGTCCGGGTCAGGGCCATGCGCAGATGACTAGTGGTATCGTCGGGACCTTCGAGAGTATGGACGTAGTCGCCAGACTCTGGGGCAATTTTTTCGAAGTAGCGGTGGAGATCCGTTCTGGCGCTGGAGTCGGCGTTCTCGTAGATGACGAGGCTGGCGCTGGTATGGCGAATGAAGATGGTCACGGTGCCTGTTTCGACGCCACTTTCGCGCACGGTTTGGGCGACCTCTTCGGTAATTTCGTAGGTTCCCTTGCCACGCGTGCGAATCGAGAGCTCGGCATGTTTAGCGATCATTGCGGCTTGATGGCAACGAGCAGCCAGCCCGCCAGGAACAACAAGCCGCCAATCGGCGTGATCGCGCCAAGCCAACGGATATTAGTGATCGCCAGAAGATACAAGGAACCGGAAAAGATCACGATTCCCGCTGCCCAGATCCAGACGACGGTGGGGTTTCGTCCGGCGGCCCACAAGGCAGCGACGGCGTGCACAAGATGGTAAAGGACTGCGGTCTGCCAGATAGAGCTGGTTTGATTGGCGTTAAGAAGTGTTGCCAGTTGGTGAGCGCCGAAAGCTCCCAAAGCAACGCCCAGAAATCCGAGCACGCCTGCGATTTGAATGGCAAGTTGCATAAAATGAAATACCCGAAAGCAGACGAGTTGTAGGGGCGCTTGTTTCAAGCGCCCAGCGAAATCCACAGGCGCTTGGCAGAAGCGACTCGACCAAAGTTTTGCAAATCCATTGTAGCCGGCAGGCTTGTTAACTAAGGCCTTCCTCAGGCCAGGCTGCGAGCAGCAATGTCGCCACGGTTTTTACGTGCGCTCTGCCCTCGATCTCCCGGGCAAGCTGTCGAAGCCGAGGAACAGTCAGGGTGCCGCCGCAGGCAATCGCGACGATCTCGCCGTGCTCTTCAGCGATTGACAAGCGCCATCATCGACTCGGCATAACGCTCTCCCTGCGCAGCGCCAGGCGGAAAGAGGTTGTCGATCTGGGCCAACTCGTCTGCGCTTAAACTTACGTCAACGGCACCCATGTTGTCCTCGAGATAGCGGACGCGCTTGGTGCCAGGAATTGGGACAATGTCGTCGCCCTGCGCCAGCACCCAGCTGAGCGCCAACTGCGCGGGCGAGCAGCCTTTTCTCTCGGCAAGGTTCTTGACGTGTTCCGCCAGGCGCAGATTGGTTTCGAAGGCTTCCCCTTGAAAGCGCGGATTGGTGTGTCGCCAGTCATCGCTTGAGAGGTCAGAGGGCTTCTGAATTGCTCCGGTCAGAAAGCCCCGACCAAGCGGGCTGTAGGCAACGAAGCCGATGCCCAGCTCCCGGCAGGTGGCCAGCGTTCCATTGCGCTCGATGTCACGGGACCAAAGTGAGTATTCCGACTGGAGAGCAGCAATGGGATGGACGGTGTGTGCGCGCTTGAGAGTATCAGGACCCGCCTCCGAGAGTCCGAGCTGGCGCACCTTACCTGCGCGCACCAATTCGGCCATCACACCGACAGTCTCCTCGATGGGCACCGCGGGATCAACACGGTGTTGGTAATAAAGATCGATGGTGTCAATTCCCAACCGCTTCAGGCTACCCTCACAAGCCTTGCGAACACTTGCAGGCGAGCTATCCACTCCCTGAAGAGTTCCATTCTCAAATCGAAAACCGAACTTGGTCGCGACGACAACCTGCTCGCGCGCTATCTCTCGCAAGAAGCGACCGAGAAGTTCCTCGTTCTTGTAAGGACCGTAGATCTCCGCGGTATCAAGAAAGTTACCGCCGAGCTCAACGTAGCGGCGCAACACCGCCAACGATTCTGATTCGTCGGTCGGACCGTAGGCATAGGACATTCCCATACAGCCCAGACCCAACGACGAAACCTCCAGTGAACCTAGTTTACGAATCTTCATATAAAACCTCGGCCAAAGCTACACCAAGGAGGAAGGTCGCAAGAGAGGTTTCGCCGACCTGATGCCGATTTAAGCGGGAACGTCCGAGAATCGGTTACATGCTCATGCCGCCATCGACGGCCAGCACCTGACCGGTGATGAAGGAGGCCTCTGGGCTCGCCAGGAACGCAACGGCCGCGGCGATGTCTTCGGCCACGCCAAAGCGTGTCAATGGAATCTGCGCCAGGGCGGCCTTGCGGACATCTTCGTTCAACACCGACGTCATGTCAGTTTCGACGAAACCTGGTGCGACGACATTTGCGGTGATGTTTCGGCTGGCCAGTTCGCGCGCAAGCGTCTTGGTGAAGCCAACAAGCCCGGCCTTGCTTGCAGCATAGTTTGCTTGCCCAGCGAGGCCGATCAACCCGCTAACCGAGCTGATATTGATAATGCGGCCCTTGCGCTGCTTGACCATGGCGCGCAGAACGGCTCGAGAAAAATTGAAAGCGCCCTTGAGATTGGTGTCGATTACGAGGTCCCAATCTTCCGAGCTCATGCGCATCACCAACGTGTCACGGGTAATTCCCGCATTATTGACGAGCACATCACAGCGACCGAAATCCGCCAGGATGGCTTCACCGGTTTTCTGGACCGCATCGAAATCGGCGACGTCAACGGCATAGGCTTTGGCAAGATCCGGCGCAATGGCACCGATCGCCTCAGCCGTTTTCCGGGCATTGGCTTCCGTGCGACTGACAACCGCAATGCGAGCTCCTTCTTCCGCGAGTCGCCGAGCGATCGCTTGGCCGATCCCGCGCCCTGCGCCGGTAACTATCGCCACCTGATTCTCAAATCGTTTCATAGGACTCGCCTGGCTAGGTCCGCGGTGCCCACGCGCAGCTTTTACACTTTCACCCAGCTGCGGGTTCGGG
>DATDKN010000382.1:0-4657 GCA_036519995.1 Terrimicrobium sp.
GGGCCCATAGAGGTGTTGCGATCCGGTTATAAACCAGATTTCAGGGGTAGGGAGTTTCATAGGTTACTTGCAAATTTATGGTTGTCTCGATCGAGCAGCACACCGCTTGCGATGCTCTGTGACGCAGCTGGCAAGCTCTGCTCGGTTCCCCACCATCTACATTCAGCCTTCGGACTGACATGCTTCGGTAGTGAATGCCGAGGGAGGAGTGCATAGGAAGCTTGAGTATGCCCGGGCCTCAGCGGCGGTAAAGCGCAAGTTGCGTTGAAGATGGCTGGCCGATGCCGAAATCCGAAATTTGCGTGGCCGACAACTTGGCAGCGGCAGAATGCGTGAAAGCGGAGGTGGAAAGGCTGGAAGTACGCCCGCCCATGTGCCACTCTCGAAAAGCTTTGCCGCTCTGGCGGCGCGCGCCCGCAGGATCACCAGAAAGAAGCATGGTCAAGAAACCACGGCCAAAGTCCCTCGAGAAGAGAGCCACTGAAAATCCTGCCTTTCTTTTCGATCTCGATGGAACCCTCATGGATACCGTCTATCAGCATGTGCTGGCGTGGAGGGAGGCGCTGGAAATTGCTGGCATCGAGCTTTCGGTCTGGCGCATACATCGACGCATTGGCATGAGCGGTGGGCTCTTCGTAAATGCTCTCCTGCGCGAGACCGGCCACCAGCTCACAAAGGAGGAGGCGATCCAACTGCAGCGGCTGCATGCGAAAGCGTACGCCCGACTTGTCAACCAGGTCCGCCCCTTGCCGGGCGCTCGGGAATTGCTCGCCTATTTGTCGGACGCGAAGGTTCCCTGGGCCATCGCGACAAGTGGAAGGATGGAGAGCGCCGGACCGGCGCTCGAAATTCTCGGTGTCGATCTGGAGAGAACAACTGTGATTACCAGAGACCTTGTCCAGTATGCCAAGCCGAACCCCGACCTCTTTATCGCGGCCGCCGACAAGCTCGGGGTGCACATTGGTTCATCGGTCGTCGTGGGTGACAGTGTGTGGGACTTGCTCGCCGCGAGACGAGCGGCAGCCCTTGGCATAGGCCTGCTTTCAGGCGGCTACGGCCGGGATGAACTGGAAAAAGCGGGCGCTTATCGCGTCTACCAGGATCCTGCTGACATGTTGCAGCACTTGGACGAGGTGGGGGTTCGCAGAGCGGAATCGATTTAGACTTTGCTTCGCCCGAGGAGGGCGAGCGTCAGATCGTCTGGGACAGGAAACCGCCATCGACCCGCAGATCCGCGCCGGTGATGAATCCGCTGGCCGCGTCGCTCGCGAGAAAAACCACTGCCCCGGCCAACTCGCGCGCTTCGCCAAAGCGGCGCATTGGTGTATGGTCGAGAATCGAGACCGCCCGCGGAGTCGGAGTTCCATCTTCTTCAAAGAGCAGTCGTCGGTTTTGGACGGCAGGAAAGAATCCAGGTGTTATCGAATTCACTCGCACTCCATAACGGCCCCATTCGCGCGCAAGGAATTGTGTTAGACTTAGGACTGCCGCCTTGGCTGCTGAATAGGCGACGACGCGCGATAGGGGGACGTGGCCAGCGACACTGGCGATGTTTATGATGCTTCCTTTGCCGGCCGCGCATAGAGCAGGCCCGAATTCCTGACACGGCAGCAAGACGCTGCCGGAGACATTGAGGTCAAAGCACGAGGACCAGCTTTGCAGCGAAATCTCCTCGAAGGGATTTTCCTGGGTGACGGTCGCACGCGGATCGTTGCCGCCGGCAGCGTTCACCAGGATCGTGGCAGCTCCAAGTCTTGAAGTTACGTTTTTCTTTAAGGCGCTGAGACTTTGGCGTGAAGAAGCGTCCGCGGTGAAATACTCGGCCGTTCCGCCGCAGCTGCGAATGGCCACACAGCGAGCGTTCCCACGCTCCTCATTGCGGCCGGCGATCGCCACAGCAGCACCTGATACGGCGAGAGCCTCGGCGAGTGCTCCGCCGAGGACGCCGGTGCCACCGATAACGACCGCAACATTCCCCGAAAGATCGAAAAGTCTTTCGCTCATCTGCTAGAACGCTCTGCAGCGAGGTGTCGCCGCGAATCCTCTGGCGGCGATGGGCTTATTCTCGGGGCCCATCTTCCGCTGCCGGCACACCACCGCTTTGTCAACGAATGGAAGCAGTCGGACCCGAGAGAAAAAGGTGTCCAAACGCTTGCAGGCTGCGAGACCTTACTCAATCCGGAAGCTTTGGCACACGTGGAGCTCTGAGTCGATGAGGTTCCCGAACGCTCGAGCCAATGAGTGGGCGACAGTAGTTGTAAAAGGCGATCGTCACGCCGTTAGCCTCTGAGTTGATAAACTCGTCAGGCATGATCCGGGTCTTTCCGGCAACGTCAGCTAATGGCACAAGGTCGTAGGAGACGCTGTAGTTTAGCACCGGCCGTCGAATCACCACCGAGCCATCCACGTTGTCCCACATCGCATATTGCACCGCGATCTCACCGACTTCGCGAGCTTCGTGCGCATCCCGGTCAGAGACAACCCCGAGAAACGACCTTTGCAAGTAACCGAACGTATCGGCACGGACCCGCTTGATCTTTAGTTTTGTCCTCACCTGATCGGCCAGCAAATCGCCCACGATTCCGGTCCCGGACAGCTGAATATTTCCATGCGCATCGCGTTCGACCGAAGATGAAAGTGTCTGTGCGATGGGAGTTCCGTGCTCATCCTGAACACCCTCCGAGACGGCCACCGTGCAGAGCCCATGTTCCTTGTAAACGCGATCGACGTCCGCCAGAAATTTGTCCGTCGAAAATGGGCGCTCCGGCAGATAGATGAGATGAGGGCCTTCATCGAAGTATTTTCGCGCCAAGCTGGAGGAAGCCGTCAGAAAACCTGCGTGCCGTCCCATGACGACACCGATCAACACCCCGGAAAGCGCCCGATTATCCAAATTCAGTCCGATGAATGCCTGAGTGACAAAGCGGGCTGCGGACCCAAAGCCGGGACAATGGTCGTTGAGCAGCAGATCGTTGTCGATCGTCTTTGGGATATGAATGGCGCGGAAGTCGTAGCCAGCTTCCTCGGCATGTCGGTTGACAATTTGTACCGTGTCGGAGGAATCATTCCCGCCAACATAGAAGAAATAACGGACGTCGTGCTTGCGCATGACCTTGAACATCCGGGCGCAGTATTCCTCATCTGGCTTGTCGCGTGTGGAGAGGAGCGCGGATGAGGGCGTTTCCGCTACTTGCTCCAGGTTGTGCGTCGTTTCACGCGTCAGATCCAGGAAGTCCTCCTTAACAATCCCTTGAACACCGTGGATCGCCCCATAGACCGCCTTCACCTGTGTGAACTTGCGGGCTTCGAGCGTAACTCCAACAATACTTTGGTTGATGACAGCGGTCGGGCCACCGCCTTGTGCGACGAGGACCTTGCCTTCCAATCTACTCATACCGCGGGAGATCTGTAGCGTATTGGTCGAAGGGTGCAAGACGACGCTTCGATCGGCGAAAAAAATGTGGCAGGAAAGCACCGGGGATTTCGGCTCGCGCCGCAAAGGCGAAGTTGCAGGAATTGGTGCTTGCGGTGAACCGTGTATCCGAGTTTACTATTTTGCTGCCGCCACCTCCTCATCGCCCATGGCCGCAAAACCGATTTTGGACAACTGGATGCTTCATCACAGCGAAGCAGGAGTTCGGTGCGTGGGAGCCATTCGAAACCATCCAAAATTTCCGGATGGATCTTTTGTCCGAACGTCGGTGGTCGTGGCGAGGTTTCCTGGCGGGATCCTGACCGAGAACGGGTCCGCCTATATGCTCGGCAATAAGCACCCACAAAATGGCGTGCAATCGCAGGGGCTCTACTTGTCCCTTCCAAACGCGATGAAAGCTCAGCAAGAAAAGGCTGTTCCTCGCCCGACTGCCATACCGCAGAAACGCTAAGCCGCTCCGCCACGTCCCTGGCCGACTCAGGACGCAGGGAAATCGAGAACCAGCGGCTGCGCGCCGCAAATCCCCATCACATTCGTCTCCCCGACCGTGCAAGCATAGCGGCGGCTCAGATGTCCATGCAGCCAAAAGCGCGGCCGAGCTGCGCGTAGATATGCGTCGAAAGCGTCGAAACCGCGGTGAATATAGTCGGTGGGGGACACCAAGCCGCCGTTCATCGCCGCGCTCGGCGGCGGGGCATGCGAGATAAACAGATCGACCGGCGGCATTTTTTTGAGGAATTTCGCAATCTGCCGCTCAGTGTAGTGATTCGGAGTATCTTTCTTGTAGCGCGGTCCACCGCCACAGCCTCCCAGCCTCAGACCATGAAATGCGACTGAACGTGCATGGAGATTCTCAAATCCAATTTCCTGCGCCGGATCGTGGTTTCCAAGAACCCCGAGCCACGGAATTCCATGGCTCATATAGCCGATGTAATCGAGAGTCCCTTCATCAATGTCCCCAAGCGTGAGCACCAGGTCGTACGTCTCCGGCGAGAGTTGCCCCATCCGAAAGCTGTCCGGAGAATGGATGTCAGCAATCACGTAAATGCGAAGTTGCTGCGCTTTCATGGCAGTGAATTCAGCATCCGTTGGATGCAAAAGGAACGCCAGAGATTTTTGACCGGGAGCGCTTCGGTCACTTCGCTGGATTCTCAATGGAGGAGATCGCTTCCTCGGCAGACTATTCTGCGCCGGGAAATTCCAGTTGCGAGCAGCGATCGGTTA
>DATDKN010000383.1:0-2857 GCA_036519995.1 Terrimicrobium sp.
TTTAAACGCGACCAATTGAGCCAAACCACTCTTCAGAAGCTGGAACTTCTTTCCGGAGACCCGCAGATGCTCGTTGCGCGCATCTCTGAGTTAGAGGCAATAGTGGAAAGCTTGCGAAAAGACAACGCGGCGCTGAGGCAACAACTCCAGGTCTTGAAGCAACGACTCGAGGCCGCTGCACGCTCCCAACCAACTGCACCGGCACTTACAGGTAGAGAGGCGCCGACCAGCGCAAATTCCTTCACTTCCACCACCTCGGCGCAGACCGGCTTGTCTTACACAGGCAGTTCCACCGGCAAGCGCCACAACTCGCGCTGTCGCTACTACGGCAGCGGACGGCCGGCAGGACCAAACGAAGGCATTCCATGCAAGATTTGCGGCGGCTGACGCGGCTCGTCTTCTGCCTTTTCCTGACGCTGTCAGTCTCCGCCGAGACCGTCACGATTGTGACTTGGAATCTGAACTGGTTTCCCGGAGGTAACCCGACATCGTCCGAGGCGGAGCGGACCATGCACGCGAGTGCTGCAAAGGACGCCTTGATTGACCTTAGAGCGGACATCCTGTGCTTCCGGGAGGTTCGAGATTGGGATACTGTTGGGGAGCTGGTATCGACCTGCCCGGCTTACAACCGCTCGTAGTGAGCAGATTTCGAGAGATGGGTGCTTCCGGCCCGCTATCAATCCAGCAGATGGCAATTGCTTCACGTTGGCCCGCTGAATCAGCTTGGTCGGAATCGTTCAAGCCATCTCCCGCTACCCGCCACGAGGTTTTCATTCGCTGCAATCCGCCAAGGCGAAACGGTGCTCTTGGTCTATTTCGTGCACTTCAAGAGCAACCGCGGCGAATTGCAGATCGATATTGCTAAGCGAGAAGAGGCCGCTCGACAGTTGATCACCCACACCGCCGAGATGGAACGGCTTTACTCAACGGACGCAAAAGTCGTCACGGTGATTGCTGGTGACTTCAACACTGATCCGACCGATTCCAGGTTCGCGGAGGAGAAGACCTTTGGAATGCTGCGTCAAAAGTTTGAATGGGCCTGGGAAAATGTTCCCTCATCCGAGCGCGTGACTCTCCCGGCCAACGGCCGCTATCCCGACGCCAGCTTTGACGGATTCTTGCTTCGCGGAGCGCAGGTGCTTTCCTGCAAGGCCATTCCCATCCAGGAAGTCAGTGACCATTTTCCGGCTAGTCTTACCATTGCAATCCATTAGCTCGATCCGCCGAGCTAAAGATGGTCGCGTCAAATGTGGCTTGATGCCTCTTCAGGGACAGCCTTAATTGATACGTAACATGGTGCCAAATGCCATCTCCCTTTCGTTAAACGACGACGAGTTTGACGCGCTGATGCAACCAGACCCGGCATCGCGTAGTGAAGGAGGATTCCAGAGGCTATTGTTGACCCTTCAAGATAACACCGATCCACATACCAAAATCCTAGTGCTTCCTGTTCATTTAATTGAGAAGATAAATCGCTATGCTTTCGACTGCGGGCAGGGAGACTGGGAAAGAACCCTGAAGCGGATCTTCTCTCGAACTCTCGGCGATGGACTTGATCAAATTCCCACGTAAGAGTTTTCTTGGCTGGCCTCAGGTCCCCTGAGCGCCGCCCTCTTCATCGCGAAAACGAAGCAGCAATGCTTCAAGCTCATTAAGAGCCTCCTGCTCATCGGGTCCGACCGCCTCGATCAAGACACGGTCGCCGCAATTCAGGTTGGCGCTAAGCACTTCCAGTATGCTGGCGGCCGAGAAATTCTCCTCGCCTTTGCAAATCGTGATTGTACTCTTGAACCTAGTCACATACCGGACAAACTCCGCCGCCGGTCGCGCGTGTAGCCCGAGCTTGTTAACAATCTCGACTTCTCTCCGCATGCGGAAGGCAACATAGAATCGACCGACTCGCCTTTTCCAAATCGCGACGTGAAAATCCTTTTTTCGGAAGCTGCGATCAGGGACATCCGAGATGCTCAATCCGCTATAACCGGTTTCCGAAGATCCGTGATGATTGACTGTTGCGCGCGCGATTGGCTAGCTTTCCAGGGTGGAAGAAAGACGCCCCATGCGCCGGCAGCCTGTTGATCATCATTTCGGCTCGCTCCTGATGCTAGCAGTAACCGCCGGCACGTTTCTGCTCGTCACCTGGATCGCTACCAAGGGCCTTCTATTCCTTCTCCAGGAGTCTACGATTCGTTACCAATCTCGACCCCGAGATCGCCCCGGGCAACCATCACGGCAACTACTGGTCGACCCATCGCCGTCAGCAGAATTCGCGGGAGCGCTTCAACTGCGGGGCGGTTCTCGATCTTGAGGATGATTCCCGTGTCTCTCGCGCCAAGGCGATCGAGTTCTCTTATTAGTTCGGCGACGTCTTCAGGACGCCGGACAAAGGAAAGGGAAACCAAATCCCCATATTCCGCCGCAAGTTCCAGATCCTCGCGGTCTTTGGGCGTCAAGGCTGAAATATCGAGTTTGGTATCCGGCAGGTTAATGCCTTTTTCTGCACGAAGTTTGACAGTGCTCTTGGCGGCGTGGGTGATTTTTACTTCGAGCCGCGGTTCGCCGCCTTCATTGTGGACTGTACGAATGACACCCTCGATCTTGCCATCGTCGAAAAAAAATCCGCTCCCCCGGCCGCGCGTCAGTGAAGACGGCCGGAAGTGAGCAACCGATCTGCGCGGGCTGATAGGTCACCTCGTCTTCTTCGTCATATTCGGCGGCTTTCCCGGGAATCTCCACGGACGTCAAGATAAGATCATCACCCGCACTGAGCGAAAGGGAGTGTTCGACTTCTGGCAGAACGCCCACCTCGTCTCGCAGAGAAGTTCTTCTCCGCGCAGGAGACGCAGTTTTGTACCCT
>DATDKN010000384.1:0-3547 GCA_036519995.1 Terrimicrobium sp.
CCTTTCATTGTCTTCGACGACGCTGACTTGGATGCCGCAGTCGAAGGGGCGATTATCTCGAAATATCGCAACGCGGGCCAGACCTGCGTTTGCGCGAATCGGTTATATGTCCAGGCGGGCGTGTATGATGCTTTTGCGGAGAAATTGGTCGCGGCGGTCGCGACGCTCAAGGTGGGCAATGGCTTCGAGCCTGGAGTCCAACAGGGTCCTTTGATTGATAAAGCCGCTGTCGAAAAGGTGGAGGAACATATCGAGGATGCCGTTTCGAAAGGCGGCAACGTTCTGTTGGGCGGTAAGCGCCATGCTCTCGGCCAGACATTTTTTGAACCGACCGTGCTTGCCGGCGTGACTTCGCAAATGAAGGTCGCCAAGGAGGAAACCTTTGGTCCATTGGCTCCTCTCTTCCGGTTTGAGACCGACGAAGAAGGGCTCCAAATGGCCAATGACACGGAATTTGGCTTGGCCAGTTACTTCTTCAGCCGCGACGTCGGTCGGATCTGGCGAGCCGCCGAGGCGCTGGACTCGGGAATGGTCGGAATCAATACCGGCTTAATCTCGAACGAGGTCGCGCCATTTGGTGGCGTTAAGCAGTCGGGGCTAGGCCGCGAAGGCTCCCACTACGGGATCGAAGAATTCCTCGAGGTCAAATATCTCTGTTTCGGCGGCCTCGATAAGTAGGCGCTGTGTAAATGACCAAGCTCCCCCTACACGACTCGGATCTCTTCCGGCAGCAGGCCTACATCGGGGGGAGCTGGTGCGACGCCGAAACCGGGGGGACCATCGAGGTAAACAATCCAGCCACCGGAGAGATCCTGGGAACAGTTCCGCGCATGGGGGCGAACGAAACATGGCGCGCCATCGAGGCGGCCAAGGACGCCTTTGCCGACTGGAGTCGAAGACCGGCGAAAGAGCGAAGCACTCTGATGCGGCGCTGGTACGATTTGATCATGGCCAACGTGGACGATTTGGGAGCCTTGATGACGGCCGAGCAAGGCAAACCGCTTGCCGAAGCCAAAGGGGAAGTCGTCTACGCGGCCTCCTTTATTGAATGGTTCGCCGAAGAAGCCAAGCGGGTTTACGGAGATACGATCCCGTCGCCGTGGAAGGATCGCCGACTCGTCGTGATCAAGCAGCCCATTGGAGTTTGTGCAGCCATTACACCGTGGAATTTTCCAGCGGCGATGATCGGTCGAAAAGCTGGCCCGGCGCTCGCCTCGGGATGCACCATGCTTGCCAAGCCCGCTGAATCGACGCCGTTTTCCGCCTTGGCCCTTGCGGTGCTTGCTGAACGAGCCGGTATTCCGGCAGGCGTCTTCAATGTTCTCACTGGGGAGGCCAAAGAAATTGGCGGGGAGATGACCTCCAATTCGGATGTCCGCAAGATCACCTTTACCGGGTCAACGGAGATCGGCCGTTTGCTGATGAAGCAAAGTGCCGACACCATCAAGAAGCTTTCGCTAGAACTCGGAGGCAATGCACCGTTTATCGTCTTCGACGACGCTGATCTCGACGCGGCGGTCGAAGGAGCAATCGTTTCCAAGTATCGAAATGCCGGGCAAACGTGTGTTTGCGCTAATCGTCTTTATGTTCAAGCCGGCGTTTATGATGCCTTCGCTGAAAAACTAGTGGCTGCGGTTGGAAAGCTTAAGGTTGGCAATGGATTTGACCCCGAGGTTCTCCAGGGACCGCTGATCGATTTTGCCGCCGTCGAGAAGGTTGAAGATCATATTCAGGATGCCGTCGCCAAAGGAGGCCGGGTTCTCCTTGGTGGCAAGCGACACGCTCTCGGTCAGACCTTTTTCGAACCCACAGTTCTCAGCGAGGTAACTTCCCAGATGAAGGTTGCCCGCGAGGAGACCTTCGGCCCTCTGGCGCCGCTTTTCCGCTTCGAGAGCGATGACGAAGGCATTCAGATGGCCAACGACACCGAATTTGGTCTGGCGAGCTACTTTTACAGCCGCGACGTCGGCCGCGCGTGGCGAGCCGCGGAAGCATTGGAGTGCGGTATGGTCGGCATCAATACGGGACTGATTTCCAATGAAGTCGCCCCGTTCGGCGGAGTTAAACAATCGGGACTTGGACGCGAAGGTTCTCACTACGGTATGGATGACTTTTTGGAAATAAAATACCTCTGCTTCGGCGGCCTCGGAACGTGAACGTCCAGTCGCACGAGGGCATGGCGCCCCGGCTCGGCTCGACGTCGAAGCAAAGCGCGACCATCATGAACAACCAACGGCAGACAACGCGACTTGCCAAGAGCTCCCGCGCGGAGGCGCCGTTGACCATGGACGAGCGCCGCGAAACCATTGTCGACCTCTTAAAAAAAGAGGCTAAGATCAGCGTCGAAGAGCTCTCCGATAGACTTAAGGTTAGTCAAGTCACGATCAGAAAGGACTTGGACAGCCTCGAGAAGCGAGGACTGATCGAGCGAAGTCATGGGAACGCCATCTTTTCGCAGCAGAGCCGATTTAATATTGCGTTCCTCGAGAAGCTGCAATTGCAAGCGCGGGAGAAGGACCTGATTGCCAAGGCCGCCGCCAGCTACGTTCACGAAGGGGATTCGATCATCCTGGACTCGGGAACAACCACCCTCTCGCTCGCGAAGGCTTTGGTCGGAAGGTTCAAATCCCTGTTCGTCATTACTAACTCGGTTCCGGCCGCTCTGGAATTAACCAAGGCCGGATACGATCTTCTCTTGGTCGGCGGGCAGGTGCGCAAACATAGTTTATCGCTCATCGGTCCTTGGGCGGTCAAAAATCTCGAAAGCTATCATGTCGACCGAGCATTTATGGGAACTTCGGGCATTACCCTGGCACATGGATTTAGCACCCCAGATTCATTGGACGCTCAGATGAAACAGACCATGATCCGGATTGCCGATAAGGCTTATGTTCTCACAGATTCTTCGAAGTTTGGTCACAATTGCATGGTCAGTTTCGCTAAGTGCTCAGAGATCCATCTGACACTTACGGATTCGCGCCTTCCGCAAAGGCTTCTCAAGGAATTTAAACAACAGGAAGTCGATATTCGGGTTGTCAGCGCAAACTCCAACTCTGAGCATTAGTTATGCAAAAGCTTAGAACATCATCTGCGAGCGGCGGAGCCGCCGCGCCTGCACGCCAGGACGATACGTCCCTGCCATGCAGTCAATCACGTCATCTCTTCCACGCAATTACCGCCGCCAGAGCTTGGCGCAAGCCCCAATCGGTTGAAGCCGATTTGACGCGAAATTCCTCTTTCACTCCGCTGGCGCTCCCTAAGGATTCATGCCTTCTCGATAAGGCACCAAGGTCCGGAAGACCTATCCACCGTGCACCGAGCCGCTCGCGGGCCCGGAGGTCCGTCCCTCATTTTCACGCCCTCCCCTTCCCTATGAACCTTCAATTAGACCAAGCCGCTTAGATGCAGGGCTTTTTCACCATTATATTCTTGCATAGATGAAATCGATGGCTTACGAGTCCCTCTAGAGGCTAGCTGAACAGCGATCGGCCGCCGGGCATGTGTCCCCAGAAGTCGAGAGCTGGTCTTCAGTCTTTCAACAAGAAAG
>DATDKN010000385.1:0-3576 GCA_036519995.1 Terrimicrobium sp.
TGCCATTCATCGGAGTGCGAATTTCGTGGCTCATGTTTGCCAGGAAATCACTCTTTGCCTGTGTCGCCTCCTCGGCCTTTTGCCTTGCCGCGCGAACGGCTTCCTCAGCGCGTTTGCGCTCGGTAATGTCTCGCCACACCGTGTGGACCAGACGTCGGCCGTGTTGCTCGATGGTCGTCAACAGGATCTCGACCGGGAAGACCTCGCCGTCAGCGCGCCGGTGCAACCACTCGAAGCGGAGGCTGCCGCGCTCCATCACCTGCCCCATGAGAATCTGTGCTTTTTCCGCCGACGGTCTGCCGTCTGCCTGGATTGGCGGGGAGAGATCAGTGGGACTGTGATTCAACAATTCGTCGCGCGACTTCATACGCAGCATGGCGACGGCCGCCGCATTACATTCGACGAAACGGCTATCATCGATAAGTAACATGGCGTCGGCCGAATCTTCGAACAGCCGGCGAAAGCGCTCCTCGCTTGCTTTGAGCTCATCTTCGGCTTGCTTCCGTTCGGTGATGTCTTGGTAAAAGCCGTTCCAGATCACCGTGCCGTCGGGAAGCGGCGGAGCAGGGTAAGCGCTCGAAAGGACCCACCGCGGTTGGCCGTTCGACAACACACGCACAACGATCTCGACGCTATCTTTGAAGTCGCCCGCCCGAACGCGTAGTGTTGCGTCGGCGAGGATGCTCCGCACCACCGCGGCGTCATCCGGGTGAACATGGCGCCATCGCCGCGCGGCCTCCGCCATCAGCTCCTTCACCGGCACGCCGAGGATCTGCTCGACTCTACTGCCGACGAAATTATAGCGCACGTCAGCGCCTGACTTGAACTCGATCTGAAACATTGCCAGCGGCAGGGCTTCAGACATGGCCACCAACTGTTGGCGGGCGGATTCGGCCTGAGCATTGGCGCGCTGGATCTCGCGCTCGGCTTGGCGCCGCTCGATAATCTCTGAGTTCAGGCGCCTGTTGAGCCTGGCGATCCAAAGCGCCACCAACGTCGCCACCAGTCCCAACATCGCCGCGCCTGCCAGAGATGCCTTCAGCCAGAGCGGAATGGCACCTGTTTCCGCTTTGTAGATCAGATCTTCGGGCACCTTTGCGTCTGGCAGCATTCCAAGAGAATGATACGTGTCCGCAATCGCCTGCCAGCGGGCTGGGTTTTGATAACCGAGTTCGATCAAGCCCGGTTGGACAAGCACTTCCGTCTGGTTTGCTTCGAAGAGAAGGGCCTCACGATTTTTGGTCTGGGAGTAACGGCGCAATATCAGATCAACGATCTCCTCTTTGTGCGACAGTGCATACTGCCATCCTCGAAGGCTTGCTGCGCGAAAGTCAGCGACGCGCTGAGGATGCGTCTTGATCTGCTTTTCGGACGTCACCAGGTTGTCGCTGTAGAAATCGATGCCGGATCCTCGCGGTGAGAAGGCGAGGTAAGGAACGCCCAATTGTTCAAGAACGAAGGGCTCGTTCGTACTGTAGGCGACCATGGCATCCGCCTTGCCGCTAACCAAGTCGAGCGGGTCGCCGTTGTGTTTGACGCGCGGCATTTTGGCGTAGTCCACACCCGCGAGCTTTAGCATCGCCGCGATGTCTTCGCTGCCCGGGGTGTCCATCAACGGTCGATCCTGCAGCGCAAAAATGCTGGAGACGGCGGCGCGACGCGGAACGAGGAGAATGGCCGGAGAATGCTGAAACACCGCCGCCAAAACGACGACCTCTTTGCCCTGGGCGCGGGCGATTAAAGCGCCGGAGGTGCCCACGCCAAAGTCAGCGCGTCCAGTGACGACATCCTCGATGGCATCCACGTTGGGACCACCTTCGCGAATCTGCACATCGAGACCGGCTTCGCGATAGAAGCCTTTCTCGAGGGCTGCATAGTAGCCGGCAAATTGAAACTGATGAAGCCACTTCAGCTGCAGCGTCACCTGATCGAGTGCCTGCGACTCTCGGGGCATGAACAGTATGAAAGTGATAGCCAGGATGAAGCGGTAAAGCCGACTTTGCCACCATCCTGGAACCGCGTGGTCGATGAGAGACTTCACTTAGTCAAGGCGGGCGATAGCCGCGCGGAGTTTCTCAACGACAGCTAACCGCTCTGAGGGTTCAACCTGGGCGGGATCAAGCGTTAATCGGAATCCGGGGCGGGCTTCTTCGATGACTGCTGGGTCTTCGGAGAGCTCGGGACCCGTCACAGCATAAGTCTGGATCGGGCGTTCGAAGCCTTTAGCGTGAACTGGTTTCTTGGCAACACAACGGAACACGTCTCTGACTAACAGCCAAGTCTCCTGACCGATCAGGATTTCCCCTGGCTGCGCCGCAGCTTGCAGCCGATTGGCAAGGTTCACCTGCTTTCCAATGATTGTGTATTCCATACGCTCGTCGCTCCCGAAGTTGCCAACGGTCGCAAAGCCAGTAGAAATCCCCATGCGAACTTCGAAACCTTGTCGGATACCTTTAGCCAGCCACTCACGATTCAGTTCGACGATAGCCTCCTTCATCTCCAATGCCATCCAAACACAAGCGGCGGCATCTTCCGCAACGCCGTTGGTTTCCGGGTCGCCGAAGAAAACCAGCACAGCGTCTCCGATAAACTTGTCCAGGGTGCCGCCATGCTTCGACACCACCTGGGCCATTCGATTGAGATAGCCATTAAGAATGAACGTGAAATCCTCCGGCTCAATGCCATCAGTCTCGTTGACGAAGCCAACGATATCGGAAAAAAAGACGGTCAGTTTCTTGCGGCTACAGCCGATCCGCGCGTCTTGTCGCCCCTCGAAAATGGACTGATAAACTTGCTGCGGGAGATAGCGTGCCAGTTTCGAGGAGAGATCCTCCAGTTTTCGGAGTGAGTGTTTTAGGGCGAGATGGGTGCGAACGCGGGCGAGAACGATGGCGGGACTTACGGGTTTGGTGATGTAGTCTACCGCTCCAAGACCGAAGCCCTGGGCTTCGTCTTCAACCTCGGACTTGGCGGTAACAAAGATTACCGGGATGCGCCGGGTCCGCTCATCAGCCTGGAGCTGTAAGCATACTTGATAGCCATCCATTTCCGGCATCATGACGTCCAGAAGAATCAAGGCCGGGGCAGGATCACTCTGCGCGATCTTGAGCGCCTTGGGGCCGTTCAAGGCGACCTTGATCTGATAATGCTCGCGCAAAACCCCTGCCAGCACGTCAACATTCTCCGGGGTATCATCAACGATCAGAATAACCGAGTTGTTTGAAGACGGTTCCACGGGTGACCCTATCTATCAAGTGATCCCCTCGCAACTCAAGACGTGGCAAGACAACGTCTTGGAATCGCCTCGGAAATCGCGAATCGTCCTGATAATCCTGACCTTATCCGTGGTCTCGAAGGTGACGCCGTTGCACTGACCATCGCTTTCAGATTCGTCGGCTAAATACTTAACCGTCCGGGGCCCAGGCAGATTCGAGCCAGGCTTTCCCCCTGGAGTGCTCACCCGAGCCGAGATACGCTTCATAACTACCGCACGAACCCTGGAGCTTTAACACCAAGCTAACGACTCTGAAACCGTCTCTCTACGCATCTAGAGATCTCCGCCCTCGAGGCAAAACT
>DATDKN010000386.1:0-4259 GCA_036519995.1 Terrimicrobium sp.
AACTGAAAGTCACAGCTATCGCCCTCGTTTCCTTTCTTATGCGCGGGTGCAGCGACATTCCTCAGTCGGACGGCGACAATTGGACCGAGCTATGTAAGGCCCGATTGGACAAATCAACGTGCCAGGCTGACAGCCAGTGTCTGTGGGTTGAAAAGGATGACCAGCCTTCGAGATGTCATGCTGCACAACGTTGATATGTGCGGCGTGGGTCCCGAACCTCTCAAAGGATCAAGCATGAAAAACCAAGGGGAAGTCACTCCTACCGAGACTCGGCAAGCCACTATGCGACCCCGAGCAATGGTGTGGGTTTTGTTTGGATCGCTTTTCTTATGCCTTATGGCGGGTCTTGGCCTCGCTTTGGGTTGGATTAGTCTGCCGTTGTTGCGTTAAGCGCGCTCACACAGGAAAGCCCAACTATTCCGCGATAAGAAAACATTCACTCCTTTGGCTCTGAAATGGCTCAAGCGCCCCTTCCGCGGTTGGGCGGGTTTAGGCAAACCGGTGTGAAGACCATCGCTGATCGATCTCGGTCTCTGCTGCGATCTGAGGAAGAAGGCTTGAGGCATCAGCAAAGGCATAGCCCACTAGGCACGACCGTTTTTAGTTTTGCTCAATGTCGAACAGTTCTAGCTCTTCAATTTTGCGCAATTCACCTTCTATAAGGCGGGTGCCAATATCGCGCCGATAACGTGCGTTGGGGATGATAACTTTATCGGCGAGCATATTTGCGGCGTCGCGAGCAGCCGCGAGCGTTTCTCCCGTGCCGGTCACGACGAGTGCATAACCGCTGGTTCCAGTCGTCACCAAAGCACCGTTTCTCAGGCCGACCTCTCCGTAATGTAAATGTCTGCGCTCATCATGAGAGAGGTCGCCTTCAAACAGGACTGGAAGACCGACCGGCTCATCCACTGCTTCTCGATAATATGGGAAAGGCGGCGTGGTGATCACGATGCCGACTGAAAAACCAGGCTCGAAATCAAACTGAAGCGTCGAGCGGTTGAGAATGGCCCGAAAGAGATCCGCCCACTTGGTACGCTGTAGGGGATCAAGAATTGCACAGCCGGGATAACCGAACCGGCAGGTGAACTCGAGTGGCCAGATGCCTCGCTCGTTCACGATGGTGTTGAGATTGATGTACCCACAATAACCATTCTCTCGCAGAAGGGTCGCCATCCTCCCCAAAGTACGGTCGAAGAAACTCTTGGTGCGCGAATATGTGACGACTGTGCCCATCTCGCCGGTCAGTTCTCCCAAATCACCGGGAAAGAAGCGCTTGTGTTCCCAGTCGAGGCAGGCGGGTTGAAGGAAATCGGCACCGTTGAAGTAGGCGCCCACGCCCATTTCCACGCCCTCGACAAAGTCCATGAGGATAAAACTCGAACCAACAAATTTTCTGCCGCTCTCGAGAACCGCCTGCACATCCCTGCCGGCAGTGTGCCGGCCTACGAAACTCGGAGCATCTGGGCCGCTTGTTTTCAGGACGTAACGGGCGGGACGCTCATCGATGAACCGGATAGCTGTCGTTGGATCGGAAAACTCGAATGTGTCAGCGGTCGAGAAACCGAGATCAAGGAGCATCCGCTGGGCATAAGCGCGATCGTTCTCAAGGCGGGCGCCATAGGCACTGCTGCCAATCACGTTGAACCCATCGCGTCGCAAGCGATCCTGAAGTTCACCACGACCGGCTCCAACATTTTCAAACAGAATGCATCCCTCTGTTCCAGCAGAGCGAACCCAATCTAGTTCAGCTCGCCAATCGGTCACCCGATCTATGATACCAGCAAGCGTGTCGTGGCATAGTGGGTTTCCAATGAAGACCTTGACGTCGTGTCGATCCTCGACCAGCCGAAGATAGATGGCGGCGAGATCGGCGCTGTCGCCGACCCCTAGGAAGCGCATAACCGGCTTACTCGCCCCTACGCCGCTTGGCTATGATGGCCGCCGAAAGCAAAGTGCTCACGATAGCGATCGAAGCAGCGGGCGCCGTGCCACAGACGAATGATCGCCCCCTCACCGATGGCTTGGGCGCAGCGCGGCTCCTGCTCGACAAGGGAGCGCAAAACTTCGCGGTTCCAACACTCCGAATGTTTGATGTCGAGAACGGCATGCAGAGTGAAGTAAAGGCGTTTCTTTGTTGGAATGCGAAGCCGCTTCAAGCCAGCATCGATAAAACATGCTCTTGTGGGCGCCGTCATTTCGATGACGCCGAGGGCACCGATTGACTGAAAGCAATAACGCCGGCTGCGCGCCAGAGCTAACATTGCGTTTCCGAGCGCGAGCGACTCAGGAATCACGTTCTCTGGCTTTGCATCAAGGTCGAGGTAGTTGGCGAGACGTTCCAGGAGCGGTCCATGCATGGCCGTATCCCTGCCTCGGCCCATTTCGTCCCAGTAGTTCCGAGCCATCTCAAGCTTGGCGGTGACCGGCATCTTCACCTGCGTCATCGCCAATAGGTCATCAAAGCCGGCCTCACCGGCGACCTCTTGGGTCAAAAACCAGAGCATGTCTTTGCGGCTTGCGTTTTGCGCCAGCCAAGGGAACAATTCATCCCCCTGGCCGGGACCCGTACGCTTGAGCTCCTCAAACCAACCGATGAAGTCCTCCACACCGGAGGGCACGTTGGCCAAGAGCGGACTGACCTCGCGCCGCACCTCCTCGATATACTCGCCTTCAGCACGTGCTACCTGGGCAAATTCTTCGACGTCGTCGCGCCAAGCAGCCGTCGGGAATGCTGGCATGAGATGCCGTGCGTTGTAATTGGCCAGCTCGATTTGAAACCGCTCGAAACCTTGGCCCTCAAGCTCGTTGGAGGCGTCGGTCCATGAAAGGTCGTTGTTAGCCACTGTACTCATCCTCGCTTTATGACGGTGAGACCGACGGCGGCGATTCGATCGACATGCGCATAAGCGGGTCTGTCAAGTTCCTCGCCGAAGACGTCGGGATCGATTTCCTCATAAACGAAGTGGCTGGCATAGAGTTGCAAAACAGGCCGCAAAGATTCAAAGAAAGCGTCAGCCCCATTTACGATGGGCGTTCCGCTGTACAGGACGAGGCACCCTCCAGGCACGAGCTTTGCCATACTCTCTTTGGCAATGCGCAACCCCAAGGTGATGCCAAGTTCGCCGCCGCCGTGTCGATAGAGTCGTCGATCCTCGTCAACGATATAGGGCGGGTTGCTGATAATGACGTCGGCAGTCCCATCGATCTCTGCGAAAATATCGCTGAGTATCGTTTGCGCATTGGGCGGCCCGTTGAGAGCCGCGTTGACCGCGCTGAACGCTAGTGCCCTCCGATTTATGTCAGCGAGTATGAGCTCGGTGCCTCCTCCAAGGACCCGCGCCGCAATTATGCCTCCCGCACCGCTGCCGGCTCCGATGTCCACGAGCCTTAACGGTTTGCGCTTTCCTACTTTTGAAAGCGTCACCCGCAAGAGGCGTGCGAACCGGTAAGTGTCAGGGCCGAAAAAAACCGAGTCCGGTTCCGTAGTTGGGAAGGCCGAATGCACGAATAAGAGATCGTCAATGCTGGCGAAACGAACCTTGGACTTATACCGCCCTGCCTCGGTCTCGAGGGCATCAGCCTGTTCCAAAAGCTCGATGAGATAGCCGTCTATCGCCTCTCGGTCGAAGGGTCGACTCCATCCGAATATGGACTCGAGTGAGGGAGACGTTTCTTCCCGACGAAGAACTCTATCGTGGGTGGACGGCGCTACCGCGACAAACCGGTATCCTCGTAACTGAAGAAGTCGTCCAAGCTCAATCAATGCCCGGGACTTTGCATCCATTGCAAGCATCCCTCTCGGGGAACAAGAACCGCTTAGGGAAATTCTTCATGTAGGAGTGCGTCGTGCCACAATATCGCGGCTACAAGATTGAGTTGATGCACGACGGCTCCGGTTGGCAGGTTACCGTGCATCCTATGCGGCCCGATCTTCCCATTCTTAGGCAGTTTTCGTTTCGTCCGGAACCCTTTCCTGAAGGAGCCGCGCTCGAGGAAGCGAAACGTCGAGTCGATCGTCTGCTTGCACGTTAAGAAAGAGGGGTCGGAATAGCCCTCTCGAACTCAGATCCGGACATGTCGTTCCGGGGCTTCTTCATTTGCGCTGCGCTCTCAAGTTCCCTCCTCGAGGCGCTTCGCGTCGCCGATAATTCGACGGGGGAACTTCCACGCAACTCGCAGTCATACGTAAGAAGAGCGTTGTTCTCATGATCGTTCTCACACTTTTGCTTCTCCACCGGTTCTAGCATCGAAGATGGCAG
>DATDKN010000387.1:0-5933 GCA_036519995.1 Terrimicrobium sp.
GGACACTTCTTAGAAGCGAACTCATTGCGGCGAAGTGTCCCGACTGATACGCATCAGGAACCCAGCGGCTATCCTCCTGGAGGTCAAAATGTGGAACGTTCTTTTCCGACGGCCTCGAGGCCGAGGTAAAGCTCGTTGAAAAGTTTGGGTCAGGGTAGCCGACGACCGTCAGACGTACCGAATCGAAAGTTCCGCCGGGATAGCCAACTGCGCGCGGACGATCCTGTGCGTCTTTCACCGGGGCGCGACTTTTATGAAATCGTATGGATACGGAAGCGTGGGTTGGCTCACTTCATCCAGCTGCTTCACATGACGAGGATCCAGCTCCCAACCAACCGCGGCCAGGTTTATCTCGAGCTGTTCCATGCGGCGCGCTCCGATGATTGGCGCGGTCACAGCTGGTTTTCGTAGAAGCCAATTAATCGCCACCTGAGCCGGTGTTTTCCCTGCTTCTTTGGCGACCGCCTGCAGGGCATCAATAACCCGCCAGGTCGATTCAACGTTGTAATGTTCCCAAGCCTCGCCCCAACCTTTCGCGCTCGCGACTTCAACACGACTTCCCTTCGGCGGTTCGGTCATGCCGCGCCGGAACTTGCCCGATAACCAGCCGCCTCGCAATGGGCTCCAGGGGATCACTCCCAGACCTTCCCGAAGGGCGACCGGAATCAATTCCCATTCTGTGGAGCGGCACAAGAGATTGTATTGCGGCTGGAGGCAGACAAAGCTCTCCCATCCTGATTCGCGGCTGAGATCAATCGCGCGCTGTAACTGCCAGCCGGCGTAGTTACTCGCGCCGACGTAGCGAACAACGCCTTTTTTGACGAGTTGATCCAAGGTTGAGAGAGTCTCTTCCAAAGGGGTAATCGGATCCCAGCAGTGGACCTGAAAGAGGTCGATGTAGTCCGTCTGAAGCCGTCGCAGGCTTGCTTCGGCAGAGGCTAGGACATGCTTACGGCTGAGTCCTACGTCATTCGGACCCTCACCCATTGGAAATCGCACCTTAGTCGCGACTACCCAATCTTCTCGATTCTTTTCCTTCAACCATCGTCCGACAATCTCCTCCGAGCCTCCCAAAGAATAGACGTTGGCGGTGTCTATAAAATTGCCGCCTAGCTCGGCAAACCGATCCATGATTGCTCGGCTCTCTTCTTCGGTTGCTTCATTCTCACGGCCGAATGTCATCGCACCGAGACACAGCTCACTTACCCGGAGCCCGGTCCTGCCCAGAAAACGGTAGTTCATAGAGAATGATTAACAATGAGACTTCAGATGTTTGAAGTTTCGATTTTGCTGATTCGCCAGTTGTCTGCGCCAGGCCACTCATCGGGACAGTAAAGTGAAATGTCGTGCAGAGCTGGAAGGATTGGGGAGCCGTTGCGCGCTGCAGCTGCAAGCCGGAAAACTAATTTGCGGTCCTCAAGACCAGCTTTTCGCACCTTAGAACTTCAAGCGAGCTACCTTTGAACTGCTGTCCGCCGGCTTCCGGACTAGCCGAGCCAATGGGGATTCTGAGCGGTCCCGTCGTGTCGATTTGAGGTCTTGAAGAGCTCGTACTTCCCCGTGGCCGCCGCGTCGGCTGTCCGGGCAAGTAGGTTGGCCACCGCTTCTCTGCTCAACGGGGCGAATGTGCGGGCAGCCTCGAGATCTTGCTCCAGAACCTGAACCGAGTCGATGCCGGTGATCACTGTCGAGACCGGCAGGTTCAACACGTAATGGAGACATTCGATTGGCGCCACGGTGTTGCTGCGGAGAATGAAAGGATCGCCAAATGCCTTCATCGCTAGCACCCCGATCTCGTCGCTTAGCAGCAAGGGAAGCACCTGGTGCTCGAAGCTACGAAAGTGCGCGTCCATGACGTTCAAGGGCATCTGCACGGCATCGAAGCGAAACTTGTGACTGGCCGCGATTTCCAGCATCCGCAAATGCACCAGGGGATCCTTGTGTCCGGTAAACCCGATGTAGCGAATTTTGCCGGCCTGCTGAGCCGCCTGCATAGCTTCAATCGCGCCGCCTTCGGCGAAAATTCGATCGGGATCCTCCATTCGAATGATCTCATGGAATTGCATCAGATCGATACGATCGGTCTGGAGCCGTTGCAGCGATTCGTCGATTTGGGAGGCGGCAGAATCCTTTGTGCGGCCATCGATTTTGCTCATGAGAAAGACCTTTTCGCGATATCCATCGCGCATGGCCTTTCCCATGCGGATCTCGCTGGCCCCACGATTGTAGTCCCAACAGTTATCCATGAAGGTAATGCCTCCATCGATGGCGCGGCGAATGAGTGCGATGCTCTCTTGTTCATCGGCTTGTTTGCCGATGTGATAGCCTCCCAGACCGATGGCGGATATCCGCTCGCCGGTGCGCCCAAGCGTGCGATAAGGCATCCCACCGTCGCTTGTCCCGGCAGAGGCCAGCGAGCCAGCGCCGACCACAATAGTCGTCGCTGCCGCCAGTTTCACGAATTTGCGTCGGGTTAACTGCGGGTCGTCCGCTGCTGTCGAGGTTGTCACGAAGCTTGGGGTGAGGTGCGACGATCGGCCTAGGGGTGAGGGGCGGCCGGTCAACGTTCTCCGCCGTGATCGCCGAAAACCTGGTCAATTTGGGAGGGGTTTAGACTGGCTGGTCGGTCTTGCTTGCGGATCTCCAGCTCGGCGCGCAACCAATGATCACCCGCTCGACCGTCGGGACGGCCTTCTTCTTCATAAAAATGATATGCAAGGGCTGCAATTTCGGCTTCTTGGTCAACATAAGACCGTTCTGCCGAACCAGACGAATCTTCTTCTGTCATAGGGGATTTGGTCGCCCAAAAGCTACAGCCATCAGCGGTGCCGAACAAGGCACTTCCTGACCGTGTGACGGTCCCTGCCCGTGCTTAGATTGCTCAGTCCGGCGCCTTGGCAGTCTCCACACGTCTGCTATTTAAACGAAAGCGCCCCGTCCTCACGTTGAACCCAAGTTTCCGCTTGGGGAGTTCAAGCGAGCTTCTTGGCGATCTCGTCAAAGCTGCTCGGCTCGAAGACGATTTGTGATCCTGTGTAGCGAACGACATCGCCAGGGAATTCCTCGCCTTCGATGACCAGACTGGCGTCCCCGACGCTGGGGGAGACACTTGGATTCGTCACCTCTCCAACGATGAACAAGCCGCCTTCTTTCGATGCGACGAGATTATTGAGATCGATTCTACGTAGATCCTGAATCAGGCAACCGGTTTTCATGCTATATAGAATTCGCAGTTCGGAGCGGCAGCGGGTCTCCTGAGCGTGAACTTTTCTACATGAGTTTGCTCGCGGAGAAGCCGTCATGACGACGAAGTACGGGCTCAGGCGATTCTGCTCAGCCCGATCGCCAGCAACGCGGCTGCCAAGAGAGAGGCGACGGTGCGCACGTGGTTCCACGTTGTCCAATCGCTGACGTAACTCGCCCAGCGAGCGGTTCGGTCGGGGGCAGTTGGCGGGAGTGCCGCCAGAGTCTCGTTCATCGGCACATTGAAGAGCATCGTAACGGCAAAACAACCTGCCAAGTAGACCACCGCACCGAGCAGGAGGAAGATGGCGAATGGCTCGCTCCATTGGACGACTGCGGCGATCGTTGTGGCAGCGCAGAAAGCGGCGGTTCCGAGAAAGGCGACGAGGAACCAGGAGTTGATGGCAAAAACATTGATCGACTGCATAGCGGCGATGCCCTCCTCAGGCGCAAGTCGCGCCAGCGCCTTCATGACAAAGGTGGAGAAAGCGAAAAATACGCCCGCGATTGTGCCGCAGCCAAGCGCGGTCACAAGTGTCAAGGCATAGTTCAGGCCGCTCGTCGAGATCATGGTCTCTCTACCACCATCGCACAAAGCGGAGGGCCTTTCAGGCCTAGAGGGCTGTCTCGACAAATTGGACCGTTACGCGGCTTGGCTAGGCGGCATTGACTCCATGTGGAAGACTTCCCAGATGTGGCCATCTGGATCCTGGAATCCATGGGTGTACATGAAGCCATAATCCTTCGGATCGCTATAGGTGCTGCCTCCGGCGTCAACCGCCTTTCGAACGAATTCGTCCACGGCCGCCCGGCCTTCGCATGATAGCGCCACGAGGACTTCTGTGCATTTGGTGGCATCACAAACTTCTTTGGGGGTGAATTCCTTGAACTTCGCATTGGTGAGCAGCATGACATAGATGTCTCCGCTCACGACCATGCAAGCAGCCGTTTCGTCGGTGAATTGCGGATTGGAAGAAAAACCGAGGCTCTGGAAGAAGGCGATGGACTTCGCGAGGTCCTTGACGGGCAGATTGACGAAGATTTGCGTGGGCATTTTCTTTGTGTGTTCTGGTCTGTTAACTTTTGGCGGTCTGTTTGATTTCAAGAGACGGAGACTATCTCGGCGGGGTCCTTGGAACGGCCAAGCTGAAGGTTGTAGCAATCATTATGAGGACTCACGCCACGTCTCTTGTTCGGATATAAAGGTAAGACGAACCGACGCAGACTTTTTGGACAGCGAAAAATCGCTTGCAAAAAAGCATCACGCAATTGTAGCGACCGTGTCCCCGCGGTCGAGGGTGGCTCTTCTGTAGGGGCAATGTCCCCATCGCCGGGAGCGATTTTCGACTGTGGGGCACCGCCGCCACACCGACAAGTAAGAGCGCTTTCTAAGTCGTCTAATGCGCTCGTGGCTGATTGGCGGACTTGCCCAAATGAGCTTCCTCAGCGGAATGCCGGATGTTTTCCTCAGCAAGAAATTTGCGGTCTTCGATCTGCCAGCGCTCTGTGATCGCAGACTGCCGGATGGGTTCTCCTGGCTGCGCACGAGCAAGAAGTGTCTCTGCCAAGTCCCGATCGCGTGTCGTGTCTCGGGCGTCGATCTCAAACCGCATACCCTCCGCTTCTACCAAGAAGCCCGCCGGGCGCGTTTCGATGAGCTTGAGCTCCATGCCCGCTTTGAGGCCGTAGAGGCTTTCCTCGGTTGCTACCGCCACGCGTCGCGCCAGATAGAGCGGTCCGGGCGACGGTGCCGGCGCGGGATTCTCGCGTTCGTCAGACGAGACCTTCGGTTCGTTGCAACCCCCGAGAACAACGCACAGCAAGAAGAGAATACGCGCTTTCATACGACCCTGCGGATTCTTCAAATTCAATTTAGCGAGCTCCATGGCGGAGGCAAATATTCGAGCCGGCCATTCCGGTAAGCTCACAGCAAGTCGGGATTACGATGGCGGTCGCGCTTGGATCGTTCGGCGTTGCAGAGGCGGTTGTGCCAACGGCCTCTACAAGCGTCAACCGGGGATGCTCAGCTTTTGTGCTCCCGCAAGTGCTCTAACCTCTTGCAGCTTCCGCGATCGGCGCGGAAAGGGATTCATCTTTCGTTTCGCGTGCCAAGGCGAGCCCGATCAGCGA
The DNA here is from genome assembly GCA_036519995.1 of Terrimicrobium sp. Lineage (GTDB taxonomy): Bacteria > Verrucomicrobiota > Verrucomicrobiia > Chthoniobacterales > Terrimicrobiaceae > DASTFP01. The sequence continues at coordinate 5,374 of DATDKN010000387.1, forward strand.
AAGGATCGTAGAGCCCGAAAGGTAGTAACCGACCGCCTGCAGCCCGTAAGTGGTGGCGAGCCACGTCGCGGCGTAAGGGGTGAGCGAAGCGCCAAAGATGCCCGCCAGGTTGAACGTCAGCGAACTGCCTGTGTAACGGACGGCTGTCTGAAACAGCTCGGAGAGCACTGTTCCCAGCGGTCCGTAGATCAATCCCATTAACGACATGCCAATTACAACCGCCGCAATCGTTCCGATCAACCCGGCGCTTAACATCGGTGCCATGAGCAGACCGAAGACAAAAATCGCTGCATTGACCATCATCAGCATCTTCCTGCGCCCCTTTTCGGCCAGCTTCGCAGACCACGGAATCGTCAGCGCGAAGAAGAGGATGCCGAAGAGTTGGATAAGGAGAAACTCCTCGCGTGTATAGCCGAGTTTTCTGGTGCCCCAAGACAGTGCAAAAACTGTCACCAGATAAAAGAGGACAAACGCCGTCAGCGATATGAGGGTCCCAAGAACGAGGGTTCCTGGATTTTCGCGAAAGACCGTCAGCATCGGGACCTTCACCCGCTCTTCAC
>DATDKN010000388.1:0-3136 GCA_036519995.1 Terrimicrobium sp.
ACGACCCGTTCTCGCGTGAGCTTTTTCTTGAACAAATTCCGCAAATTGGGGCTCATCAGTTACAATGGAAAAATAGAGGTCCATAATTCAATGTTAAACGCGGTTTTGCACGACAAGCCCGAGATAAAGCGAGATGAGGAAACAAGTAGCGTTTAAGAGTTCAACGCACATGCTCGATGTGCACGCCCATTACGATGATCAATTTCTAAAGCAGTTTGATTTACTTCGGGTTTACTCGGGCTCGCTGTTCATGGTTGCCATTTCAGGTCAATGGGGCTCGTGACGAAGCACTATCTTAGGAAGCCGCAAACTGTGAGCGTGCGGCACCGCATCGACCGCTGCACCGATCATCAAGAAGCATGGCCTAGAGCCAGGCTAACAGCCTCCCGTAATTTCGAACCCGCCGGGCGTGAACCGGCGGGCTTTGTGAACATCAGGTTCGATCCGCTCGGTCTCTTTATCGGGAGAGTATCGAGAAACTCGAAAAACGCCTGGAGGGTCAAGCCGTCCTCGAGGAATACTTCATGATCGACGCGATGCTGCGGATCCTCGCAATGGACCCGGGCGAGAAGCCAGCGAAGAAGAGGAAGCGGAAATGACGTCGCCCGCCATCCGCCGCCTGGTGGAGCTGGGCCTGAAGGTGAAGAAGTGATGGGGAGACGCTCGACCTGGACATCCAAGGATGATGATCAGCTGCGGGCTCTTGCTGCATCAGGAGAGACCTCTGCAGCGATCGCTGCGCGACTAAAGCGCACCGCAGCTGGGATACGCAGGCGCGCTACAAGTTTGGGCATCGGGCTGGCCGGTTCGAGGAAGGCGCCGGCGCTGAAAGGCGAAGGGGAAATGACCGTGAGCCTGCTGCCCTCAATTTTCACGATAGAGATCGGTGGCAGGCCGACGCTGACGTTCGAGGCTCAGAACCTGGGCGAGGCGCATGAGCTATGCCACGAGCAATGGCTGAAGGACGACCTGGCAGAGGCCAAGTCCGACGGTGTTCCGTTATGGGATGGGAAGGCCAAGCTACGAGCGCGGATCGCGCTGCCCGAGGAGAGTGTCCTGTTTGCCGAGGCCAAAAATAATGGTCAGCCGTCTGACGGGCTGATGCTGGTCTACCTTGTCGAACTGGACGGCGGCGAGACCGACGAGCAACCTGTCGATCCAGGCGCCTTTCCGCCGGCCCGAACCTGATTTGCTGAATTTTCAATTAGCGATCTCCCCGGCGTGGGGAAAATCTCGCTTGCCCGCAGCCTGGGGTTGCTCGACACTCGCCGCGATCAGCTTTTCGGAGAGAGACACGATGAGAACCATTCTATTTTCGCTGGCAGTGGCATCCTTGGTTACGAGTGCTTCGGTAGCGCCGCTCCTAAATTAAGCAAATTCGGTCGTGAACCCTTTCATTGCGGAAAATGTAAAGATCGTGTGCGAAACGGACGGACACTGTTATCGCCCCCCGAGCCGACCCAAGATTGCCCGCTGGGTTTACGGTGACGACGCCTTTTGTGGTCCCTACCGCGGACCCGGATACTACGGCAGACCTAACTGGCGCTCTTGCTGGTGGTGGTTGTGGTAGGAGGTAGCCGCCGCAGAATCCGGCGGCCGCTCGGGCCCGTCGATCATCAACGAAAAGACGATCGCGGACTTTACGCGGGTGGTCGAGCAGACGGGGATTCTGGAGCGCGAAGTGGCTCCTGCGAAAGACGCCGCCAACTGAGGCGGCCTTACGTTGGCGGCCGTAGCTCGCCGTTCAACCAGCATTCAACTTTACGAAGTGGCTTCTTTGGCCACGGCCGCGAGAGCTTCCTCGATGGTTTCAAATGGAATGCCGACAAAGTTGGCGTGCCCTGGCTTCCACCCGTAAGTCGTCCAGGCTCGATAATGGTTTCCCGGGCGTGCGATATAGGCGACGTCGTCCTCGGGGCTCGATACCCACCAGAGGTTGGGATTTCGATCATGCTGGCGGATTCGAAGAGCCATGGAACTCTCCTTTTGCTGATCGATGCATTGCGGGCCTTGGTTTTGTGTGTCGAGCATGGTTGCCCCCTCAGTTCGGAGCCCTAAGTTCCCCGGCAAACCACCCTACGTAAGCCGATTTCATGGGGTCGCTCGCAACGACGTCGTTCTGTACGGAATAGCACTTAGCGCATTCGAACCGGCGATGCTCAAAGCCCATCGAACCCGGGCTAGTGCGCGCAAGCATCATGCGGGAAGTGCAGCGCGAACAGCGCGGGCGCTCGATGGGCGAGAGTGTGAATTGATATTTTGACATAACGCTTCCCCGGTGTTGGGGCGGGAGCACAACACTCTCAGTCACCGGTAGGTGCCGATACAGGGCGGTGATGGAACCAGCATGCGCCTCGGGTTCTGGAGTCGGTGGTCAATACAGCTCACATTCCAAAAGAAATTAACGGATGATTAGCGAGTTAGGACGCTCGCGGATCCAAATTAGGACAAATTGCCTTCAAGTACGACGGCACCCGGGCATTTCATAGGAACGGATAGGGATCAAAAGGGTTGGTGTAGCGGGAGTGCATACGCGAAGTGCGAAAACACGCAGGGCACTGCCAGGAGGAGTTCGACATGGATACCACCACGCTTCTCATCATCGTACTTGTCATTCTGCTGGTTGGCGGCGGCGGCTGGTACGGCCGGGGCCGCTGGTATTAAGCAACGAAACCCCGCTGCGAAGTCGCCGTTGCTGGCGCTACTTCAACGGCTCCGGCAAATGCTTCGGTCGGGATGAAGTCAAATCGATGAAGGGCGGATTTACCTTCTTCAAACGATCCGAGGCCCCGGAGCGATCCGGGGCCTTTTTGTCCATCAGACGTTAGCGGTCTCATACCGAGCTGCAGGTTGGGACGCCTGAGGCCTTTCCTCGATTGGGCTCGCAGGCAATTGCAGTACCGTAGCCCTCTGCCCCGCAGTGAGGTTAGTGACAAGAACGATTGCACCGTTCGAGAATTCGAGAGCGTCGTGATGTTGGTATGGCTTGTTGAGATCAATTTGGCGAAAGCGCGCTAATCGAACGCCGATGCTCTTGCGAAACATCATGCCGCCAGTTTGAACGTCATTCTCGAATGCGATCTCGGTCCCAGGACGAAGGCAGACCGCTACTTTCGGATCGTCAGGGCTCGCAAAG
>DATDKN010000389.1:0-6637 GCA_036519995.1 Terrimicrobium sp.
CCGCGCCACCAACGAAGAAACGGAGATGCACGCCCTTGCACCATTTGTCGCGCACTTCGGCGCGCGCCGGAGTCGCCGGCCCGACCAGCGCGAATACGCTCGTCGCAGCGAGCAGCAGCGCAGCGAATACGCTGGCAGCTCGACGATTCTGTCCACTGTTCATGCTGTTCATGTCACTCTCCCACTCACTCCAAAGCCACGGGTTCTCGTGCTCATGACTTCAGACCAGGGTTGCTGTTTTCTGGCACACGACGCCCCTCGGCTGCAGGTAGCGTCTCAAGACAGGTTGAGCTGGAAATGTCTAAGCTTTCATCGACCGCCGGAAGCGTGAACCGAAACACGGCGCCCCGTGGTTGGTTAGCGTCTGTCCATAAATGGCCGCCATGGGCGTCGATGATGGATCGGCAGATCGACAGCCCCATCCCGATACCGCTGCTCTTTGTCGTGTAAAAGGGTTCGAAAATCCGGTTGCGATGTTCCGCTTCAATTCCAGGTCCCGAATCGCGCACGGCGATGAGGATGCCGCCCGCCTGACATCGTTCGGTGCTAATCGATAGCTCTCGCGTCCCCTCACCGACCGAGCTCATTGCCTCCATAGCGTTCAGGATCAAATTCAGCATCACCTGCTGCAGTTGAACACGATCGCCACGAACAGAAGCCCTATGCTCCATAAGACGAGTGCGGACCGAGACTCTATTCCTGTCCATCGCGGCTCGTACCATTACGATCACCTCGTCGACCGCCTCGTCGAGGTCAACAATCTCTTTTTGCGGAGGTGCTTTCTTGATGTGATCACGAATGCGGCCAACGATGTCCTTGGCAAGGTCGGCATCCCTGACAACATAGCCGAGCATTCCCTTGACTTCACCCAGATCTGGCGGGCTCATTTCCAACAAGCGCATGCCCGCACGAGCGTTATTTCGCACAGTGGCGATTGGATGAAGGATCTCGTGGGCCAGCGAGGCGGTCAACTCTCCCATGATGCCCAAACGATTCATGTGCGCGAGATCTGCCTCCAGCTGGAGTAATTTTTCGGCTTGCGCTTGCGCGCGTCTGCGTTCGGTCACATCGACATGCGTGCTGACAATCTCATCGATATCCCCTTGTGGTGAGAGCAAAGGATGGGAGGTAGCCTCGATGTATTTGACTGCCCCATCGTAAAGGAGGATTCTAAACTCGACTGAATGCTCTCCCTTTTCGTGCAGTGCCCTCTGATTTTCTTCGCGCACTCTGTCCCGATCGTCTGGATGGATGCGTTGCCAAACCCTATCCGGGTCTGGCAGACCCTGCAGCGGGTCAAAGTCCCAAATTCGGTAGCATTCGTCCGACCAGTAAAGATTTCCGCCGGCGTTATAGACCGAGGTGCCGGTATGGCTCAGCCTTTGCGCTTCAGCAAGATAGGCTGCACTGCGGCGAAGTGCTTCTTCCGCCTGCTTGCGCTCTGTGATGTCGCGCGCCAAACTCAAATACCGGCGTCCGCCTTGCTCGAACTGGCCGCCGCGAACCTCCACAGGAAAGGAGGTGCCGTCCTTGCGTTTATGACGAGTCTCGAAGGTAACCGTTTCAGCACCGAGCATACGCTCCCTCAAGCGCTCAATTGACGCCTCCTCGAGAGCGACATCGAAATCGCTTGGGTGCTTCCCGATCAGTTCTTCCCGGCTGTATCCCAGACTTTCGCAGGCCTGGCGATTAACGTCGAGAATGGCAGCGTTGTCATCAAACAGAAAGAAAGCGTCAGCCGCATAGTCCGCGAAGGTACGAAATCGCTCCTCGCTCGCGCGGAGCTCATCCTCGGCCCGCTTCCGTTCGGTGATATCGCGGTCCAGGGAAACGGCGAGCAGTTGTCCCTCTCGCCAGAGAGGACGGATGCGCACCTCAACCGGAAACACCGTTCCATCCTTTCGGCGATGACGACCGTCGTAGGTTACGATTTTCCCATCTCGGAGACGCTCCCGAATTCGTTGCAGAAGCGCCGGTGTCAGATCCGGCCCAAAGTCGAACGCGGTCATCCCTATCAGTTCGTCGCGGCGATAACCCAGGTTCTCGCACGCCTGCCTATTCACATCGAGAACGGTCGCATCCTCATTATAGAGAAAGAACGCATCGGACGCGTGATCCACCAACGTGCGGAAGCGCGTCTCGCTCGCGCGCAGCTCATGCTCCGCATGCCTCAACTCCGTGATGTCTTGCATGACGCCAAACTGGCGCAGTGCCAGCCCCGAGTCGTTCCAGGCGACATCTCCCTGGCTACGCACCACTCGCTCCGTGCCGTCAGGACGCAGCAACCTGTATTCCATGTCATAGCGCGGACCGCCCGGCACCAGTGCAGCGGCGGCCGCTTCGGCAGCTCTCGCCCGGTCCTCCGGATGAATTAGCTTCAGCCACCGCTCATGCCAGTTCGGCAAGTCGACCGGTCGGACGCCAAAAATCCGGGAAACCTCGTCCGATAGAGACACGTGATTGGTGGTGAAGTCTCGCTCCCACCATCCGAAATGCGCGATCCGCTCCGCCTTGACCCACTTGGCTTGATTTTCGCGAAGCTCATCCGCCGACCGCTTAACCTTTGTCACTAGCGCCGTTACGACCAGCGACGTCGTTAGGAACGTCGCGATCCTCTCGATATCGTCCGGAATATCGATCCGGAACTCGTGCAATGGCGCCGCGAAGAAGTAGTTCAGGAAGGCTGCGGCGACGATCGATAGAACGATCGAGGCGCTGAAGCTGCCTAGCAACGAAACCAGCGAAATGACAATCACATAAGCAAAGCCCGTTCTCGCAAGCCCAAAGCCGAGCTGAAAACAGGCGAAGGTGATCAACGCCAGGCCGGCTATACCCAAGAGGATTTGGACGGCGATCGCCTGCAATCGCCGCCTCTGGTTTTGCGTCGTCTCCATGCGAAGCAATTTCTTGAGGATGCTCACGGCAGCTCCCTCATCGACCACGCCTGCAACGGCGGGGTGGCCCGATATCCGCAAGCCCGTGAATGACGAGCATCCCGGACGTCGCGTGCGATCGGCTCTTCAGTCCAGGAGGCCGCGTGAAGAATACTCATGGCTGTTCCAGGCCGGAAGGCAGAGTGAACTGAAATATGGCACCTCGAGGTCGATTGACCTCCGCCCACAAACGGCCCCCATGGGCTGCAATAATGGACTGGCATATCGACAACCCCATCCCCATTCCGGTGGGCTTTGTGGTGTGGAATGCCTTGAAAACCAGATCGAGATGCTCCGGATCGATTCCAGGTCCGGAATCGCTCACTGCGACCAGGATGCCGTTGTTCTCGGTTGGCGCGGTGCTAACCAATAGCTTGCGCTGCCCCTCCTCGACGGAGCTCATCGCCTCCACGGCATTCATGATCAAATTAAGCACGACCTGCTGCAATTGAACACGATCGCCTCGAACCAAATGCAGACCTTCCTTCAGTTTGGAGGAGACCCCCACCCCATGTCGATCGATCGCATGTCGTACCATGACGATTACCTCATCAATGGCCTCATTGAGATCAAAGAGTTCATTTATCGGAGGCGATTTCTTGATGTGATCTCGAATGCGGCCAACGATCTCCTTGGCTCGGTCGGTATCCCTTACAACGCAGGCAAGCGCTTCCATCGTCTCGCCCAGGTTTGGCGGCTTCATTTCGAGGAAGCGCATTCCCGAACGAGCGTTGTTGCGCGCAGTGGCAATCGGATGCAGAATCTCGTGAGCCAGGGAGGCCGTCAGCTCTCCCATGACATTTAGCCGGTTGAGATGCGCGAGATCTGCCTCCAGTTGGCGCAGCCGCTCATGCTCCCCTTGTGCCCGTTTGCGCTCCGTTATGTCGAGGGCCGTCCCGACAACCTCAACCAGCTCTCCAGCCAAAGAGTACGAGGGGTGACAGATCGCTCGGAGATGCTTGAGCGTTCCATCGGGGAGAACAATTCTGTACTCGACGGTATAATCTTGTTTCTGCCTTACGGCCTCCTCGGCCACTTGCCGTACCCTGTCGCGATCGTCCGGATGCATTCGTTGAAAGCAGGCTTCGCGGTTCGGCATTCCCCGCGTCGGATCAAACCCCCAAATTCGGTACAGTCCTTCCGACCAATAGAGATTTTCCTTTAAGTTGTGGGCAAAAGCGGCACTATGGCTCAGCTCCTGCGCTCCGGCCAAATAGGCTTCGCTGCGCCGGAGCGCCTCTTCCGCTCGTTTTCGCTCCGTGGTGTGCCGCCCCACCCCGCGATATCCGGTGAAGCGTCCAGTTTCATCAAATACCGGCAGCCCGGAGACCGAGATGTAGCGTTTGCCGCCCTCGGGTGTAGGGCGCGCGAGTTCGAAATCGCGGAACGGCAAGTGGGCGTCAAGCATTTCGCGGTGCTTGCGCCAGGCTTCAGCGTCGGGCTCCAGATAAGGCACCTCCCAGCGCCTCTTGCCAATCTCGGAGCCAGGAGCCGGGGCGTCGGCCAACCCCTCAGCAAATTCCTGGCGGACAAAGCGATGCTGCGCGTCGGATTCCCAGTATACCTCGAAGGAGAATTGCACGATGGTACGAAAACGCTCCTCGCTTACGCGCAGCTCCTGCTCCTTCCGCTTGCGTTCGGTCAAATCGAGGACAAAAGCGACGCCCTCGGTTCTTGTTTCGTCGAAACATGCGCCGCCCATCAAGACGGGCACGCGGCTCCCGTCCTTGCGCAAGTACTCTTTCTCAAACGGTCGGGACACGCCAAACTCTCGCAATTCGGCGAAAGTCTGCATATCTCTCTTCCGCCACTCAGGCGGGGTCAGCCCGGATCGAGGCATACGACCAGAAACGAAATCGTCCAGGTCATAGCCGAGCATCTGGAGAAATGCGTCATTGACCTCCAGAAGAACGCTTTGATCGTCAGCTGAAGCGTCACGCGGAATTTGCCATGTAAAAATGCCGATGATGTTCGCGTCGACTAGACGCCTGATCTTCGCCTCGCGTTGCTCGAGATCGCGATACAGAAGGGCATTTTCCAGTGCGATCGCAGCCTGCGACGCCAGCAGCTTTAAAACGGCGGTGTGCCTGGGCGAAAAGACCCTCGGGCTGAGATTGTTCTCTAGATAGATCACGCCGGTGAAGTTGGTTCTGTTGAGCAAAGGCACGCACAAAACAGATCGTGCCCGGCGCTCAATAATATACGGATCGGCAGAAAACGGTGGTTGGGCCTCGGCGTCATCCAGAACAACGATCTCCGAGGTACGCACCACGTGATTGAGGACGGATAGCGGCAGCATCGAAGCACTTACTGGCTCCTCGCACTGTTCGACGACTATCGAATCGTCGATAGTCTCGGCTGATGCCTTTATCCGCGGTCCATCGCGTTGAATAAAAATGAGAAGGCCCCGCCCTGCGCCGGCATGCTCGATGGCCGTTCGCAATAGCGTATCGACCAACTTTTCCGGATTTATCTCGCCCAACACGGCCTGCGACACCTTCGTTATGGTCGCGAGATCGAGCTGTTCGACGCGCGCTCCGATCGCGCTTGTCGGCCCCGGCGCTCTCACATCATCGCTGAGCTGCGGGTGCTTATCGTCGAGCTGCTGAACTTTGCCATCGGCGCCCCAACGCAAGTAACACGAACGGGCTTTGCGCAGATATAGATCCGCGGTGTCCTCAAAGCCGCGTGCCAGATAGAAGCGAGCAGCCAGTTCGTTTGCGAGCGCTTCTTCCTGCAGGAGGCCGTTGGTGCGAGCCGAACGTATGGCCCGTTCGAACAGACGCTGGGCATGGAGTTCGCGGCGCTCCAGTGTTGCGATCTCTGCGTCGAGCAACGCGGCGCGGCTTGCAAAATTCTCGGGGCAATGTTCGTCCCAGGCCCGGAGCTGACGTTCATGAACCCTCAACGCCTTTCGGTAGCGCCTACGCTCGGCAGCAGATGCCTTCCCGCAGAGCCCTATCAGTGCCAGTGCGGCATAGAAATGATAGTCGGCTCGCTCGAAGATAGCCGGTGTTAGCCACAGGAGGCGCTCTACTTTGTGTGCGGCGGCGGTGGCAGCCGCGTGGTCGTCAGCGAGGAAGCGTGCCTGCAGTTTACGGATCCAGTATGTGCAGGCGACAATCCCACTATTCGGCGCACTCTCCAGCTCTTGTTCGAACTGCTGCTCGTTGAAGCCGTCCTCGTTGAAGCACCCGAAAGCGGGCGTCAGGCCCCGAAGGTTCCGGACCGACCGGAGCTGTACGGCAATTAGGCTGTCGACGAGAGCAAAACCAGAGCGGCGCGCGAAGTGCACCCCGGTCTCTGCCTCGCGCTGCACGTCGGCAAGAGGAGCGCCGCCGGCGAGAAGCTGCACGAGAAAGTTGTTCCCGCTAAAGACCGCATAGGTGACGTCGCCGACCTGCTGCGCGGCATCAAAAACGTAGCGGGCAATCGGGCCTCCGGCCGGAAAGTGACGCGCCGATGGCTTGGCGAGGTTGCTGAAGGCCAGGTAGACACGGGCTCTCAGTCGTTCCATCCCAGGCTGTGCCGCTAGGTCAAGCCCGAGCTGGCCGAAACGGAATCCTGATTTATAATCGCCGAAGTAGAGGCTCAACACATTGCCAAGGGCCGTGTAGACATAGCAGGCCCCCTCGCTATTCCCGTGCTTCAGGCTGAGATTTCCCATTCGGCCGATCACGAGACAGCGCAACTTTTCGTCTGTG